>JBIIMV010000037.1:0-8170 GCA_044337805.1 Bacteroidia bacterium | reverse complement strand
ATGGTGATCCAGGATGAGTTTCGCCAATGAATTTTCTTTGCGCGTAGGAGCTCCGAAAGAGCTACCTGAAGCCACAGCGTCACTTACAGCCTGCACCACATCAGGATGAGCATGTCCGAGGATGAGCGGCCCCCAGGAGCAACAAAAATCAATGTACGATCTGCCATCGGCATCCGTGACACGGGCACCATTTCCTTTTTCAATAAAGAGTGGAGTACCGCCAACAGAGCGGAAGGCCCTAACCGGGCTGTTAACCCCGCCCGGGAAGTATTGCAGCGCTTCCTGAAACAGAGAAGCAGAAACTGGTGAATTCATAAAGTTGAGAACGGCGGCGAATATATACCTTTGAAACGCCAAACAAGTCTAAAAACTGTCAGACAAATGATATATCAGGTAAGTGCAGCCTTTGCGATGGAGCAAGACCAGCGTGACCCTCTCCGAAAATTCAGGGAGCAGTTCTTTTTTCCGGAAATCGGAGGAAAGCGTGCCCTTTATTTTACCGGAAACTCACTGGGGTTACAACCCAAAAATACCCGTGTGTTGATTGAGGAAGAGCTTGAAGATTGGGCCAATCTCGGCGTTGAGGGGCACTTCTATTCACGTCGTCCCTGGTTTTCGTATCATGAGCAGCTCACCAAAAAAGCGGCCTTAGTAGTGGGAGCCCGGCCATCAGAGGTTGTGATGATGAATCAGCTTACCGTAAACCTTCATCTGCTTATGGTATCCTTTTACCGTCCTTCCGGCAAGAGGCACAAGATTCTTTGTGAGGCCAGAGCCTTCCCATCAGACCAATACGCTTTAGAGAGCCAGATTCGGTTCCATGGCTACGATCCGGAGCTATCGCTTGTAGAGGTGCATGCGCGAACCGGACAACACACCCTGCACATCGACGACATTGAAGAGGCCATACAGACCCACGGCGACGAGCTTGCTCTCGTGATGATTGGGGGAGTGAATTATATCACCGGGCAATTGTTCGACATTTCCAGAATCACGGCTGCGGCGCATCGTGCCGGGGCGATTGCCGGCTTCGACCTGGCGCATGCGGCAGGAAATGTTCCATTGAAGCTGCATGAATGGGGCGTTGACTTTGCCTGCTGGTGCACGTATAAGTATATGAATTCAGGCCCGGGTTCTGTTGGAGGAGCCTTCGTGCATGAGCGTCATCACGGCCGCAACCTTGCACGCTTTGCCGGATGGTGGGGACACGAAAAGGAAACACGTTTCAAAATGGAATCCGGATTTAAGCCTATTCCCGGAGCAGAAGGCTGGCAAATCAGCAATGCACCGGTTTTCAACATGGCCGCACATCTGGCCTCACTGGATTTGTTTGAACAAGCCGGTATGGAGAGTCTTCGTCAAAAGAGCATCGCGCTCACCGGGTTTGCTGAATTTTTGATTGAAGACATCAACGAAGCCCTCCGGAGCAGGGGCGACCACCGACTGCTGGAGATCATCACCCCCCGACAGCCCGAGGAACGCGGAGCTCAGCTCTCCATCGTGGCACACGGGAGGGGCAAAGATTTCTTCACCCGCATGCTGGAAAACGGCATCATCGCAGACTGGCGCGAGCCAAATGTCATAAGAATAGCACCTGTTCCACTCTACAATTCCTATCTCGACGTGTACGGACTTTATGAAACCATGCGCAACCTGCTTGTTTCCTGAACCTTGTTTCATACCTTAGCGGCCCAAATTCCTTTGCATGGCAAACACAGGCGATATTTCAGTTGGATCCGTGATCCGTTTTAATGGCGAACTCTGTCAGATAACAGAATACCAGCATCGCACACCGGGAAACCTCAGGGCCTTTTATCAGGCCAAGATGAGAAACCTGAAAACAGGAAAATCAGTGGAATACCGTTTCCGATCAGGAGAAGATGTTGAACTTGTAAGAATCGACTACCGTCCGCTGCAGTATATTTACGCCGAGGGTGAAAACATTGTCTGCATGGACAATGAGAGCTTTGAACAATTGTACGTTCCAGCCAAACTATTTGGTGAAGGACTAAAATTCATGAAAGAGGGTCACGAGGTAAAAGTTGCCTATGAAGGTGAAGATCCTATCACTGCCGAAGCACCTGTTTTTGTTGAATTAGAGATTACCTACACCGAGCCGGGCGTTCGCGGAGACACAGCCACCAATACACTAAAGCCTGCAACGGTAGAGACCGGTGCAACAGTGATGGTGCCGTTGTTCATTGATCAGGGCGAGCGCATCAAAATCGATACCCGTGCCGGAAGCTACGTAGAGCGCGTTAAGTAGTCTTCTTTAACGCCAGCAAGGCGGGAGTCACCTTATTCTCAAGCGACAAAATACGGTTCAACTTTAACATGACCGGCTTGAAGGCATTGTATTTCACCTTTTCAAGCAGGGCAACGGATAAGGCATATTTACTAAATCCAATCTCTTCAAGGTGGAACTTTCTGAGTTGTTGCAGAAAAACACTCTGACCATTGCTTTTTTCCTGCTTTAATTCAGCAATTACCAGCTCCGGAAAATGCATTTCCCCACTTGAGTTTTTAAAACAAAGATTCAAATCGAGTGTAATTCTTTCAGGGGGACTAAAGCCTGCCAGGGTAATCCGGCTAAAACCAATTTGCATAACCTTGCCAAGCAACCTAGGCTGCTGCCGCCTCCAATCGAGCCCATTCAATGCCTCCGGAAGTAAGGTGAGATCAGGCATCAGGGCTCGGGTCTTCAAAGTTCTGTTTGAGGATGTTTTATATTTAACCTCAAAAAACCTTAAGCCGTTATCGGCATAGGTGCGGGTTCTCACCTTAAAGCGGTTTGCCATACCCCTGTGATGCATGTGATACAAGAGGAATTCAGGAGTATCAAAATAATCATTTTCGTAACGAAATATACGCCTTCCGTCTATTTCAAGCAGCGGATAATTTGGGGCGAGTGCACGCAGCAGTGCGGGAAGCTGCCGAATGTGAAAAGCATATTTTGAATCGATTCGGTTAAGTAACCTTATCTCATCAAGATCGGCAAGAGAAACCTTACGCATCGCTGAAATAGAGTCGATGAGTTCAGCGGGCAGGGCATTTGTTTTCATCTTTTGCTAAGTTAAAAAATAATCCCTGCTTTTACACGGCAGGATTTATTTGCTTGGTGTTGCTGCTATTGATTTCGAAATAAAAATCATGCCGTTAACAAGAATATTCCCCAATTTTGAAGCATGAAAAAGAACAGCCTCATCCTTATTTTTCTTTTAAATAGCACCCTGTCGCTTGCACAGCAGCTGATTTCAGGTCCAATGCTTGGATATGTGGAGCATCAGAGTGCCCTTATCTGGCTTGAAACAGATACAACCGTTCATGAAGTAAGCATTATCTGGCATCTGAAAACAAAGCCGGAGACAAAAAATAAAACCACCCAGAAACGCGGTAAGTTTCAACCCTTTCAACCCTGGAAAATTGAGTTAAACGGATTAATGTGGAATCGTAGTGAATATGTATACCGCATTATTTTAAACGGAAAAATACAAAACGGTGAATATCGTTTTGTTACTCGTCCGGCATGGGCAAGATGGAGTAAAGATCCTGCACCTGACTTCAGTTTTATGCTTGGATCCTGCACCTACCTGAACGACAGCTTGTACGACCGGCCCGGCAAGCCATACGGACAAGACCCATCGATATTAAAGAGTATGTCGCTGACAACAGCCGACTTTATGATTTGGACCGGAGATAACCTTTATCTGCGTGAAGCCGATTGGAGCAGTGCATGGGGCATAGGAAGAAGGAACAGTGTGAATCGTGCCCGGCCTGAACTGGCAGATGTACTTGCGGTAAGACCCAACTATGCCATTTGGGATGACCATGATTTTGGGCCAAACGATTCAAATAAAAGCTATGAACTTTCAAATATTAGCACGGCTTTTTTCAGAGATTATTGGGGCAACAAAACCTATGGAGAAGATAATAAAGGAATATACAGTAAATTTTCATACAGTGATGCAGATTTCTTTTTACTGGATGACAGGAGCTTTCGTGATGCGAATCAGTTGCCGGACACCATTGACGGGAAAATCAATCCGAACAAACGCTTTTTGGGAGACATGCAGCTAAACTGGCTGAAGAATGCACTTATTTCGAGCGAGGCAAGGTTTAAATTTATCGTTTGCGGAAGTCAGGTATTGAATGCCTACGCCGACAAAGAATGCATGCGCAAATATCCCGCTGACTTCTCCGAACTAACCCGATTTATTAGAGAACAAAAAATTGGTGGAATAATGGTGCTGAGCGGAGACAGGCATTTTACTGAATTGCTCAAAGTTGATGGCATCGCGGGCTATCCGTTGTATGAATATACCTGCAGTCCGCTTACATCAGGTCCTTATGTTAAAATCGCAGAGACTGCAGAGGGAAAAAATCCATTGCGCGTAGAAGGAAGTTTATATGCAGACAACAATTATGGAAGAGTAAGTGTGCGCGGAACAGGCAAAGAGCGCAGGATATACATTGAGACCTTTAACCGCAAAGGCGAACTTGTATGGAGTAAAGACTTGCCGGAGCCCGGAAATCAATAAAGCATTCTGAATGCACCAAACAAATATTTGTTGACACGAAGACCCCGGAGAAACCGAATTCTCTGAATATTGAGAAAAAAATGTGTGCGCCTTCGGAACCATTTTAATGGTTTTGTTAAAGGCAAAATACTCCTAATCTAGTTTTTCGCTTCTGGACAGAAGATATCTTCGCCACTTCACAATAACCTGCTGCATATCATCCGGCAGCTCTGAATCGAAGCTGATTTTCTTGCCGTTTGCAGGATGAATAAATCCTAAAGTCTTGGCATGCAGTGCTTGTCGGGGCAGTACAGCAAAGAGATTTTCTACAAAAGTTTTGTATTTGCTAAAGAGGGTACCTTTCAAGACCTGATCTCCGCCATAATCCATATCACCGAAGAGAGGATGGCCGATATGCTTAAAGTGAACCCTGATCTGATGTGTTCTTCCGGTTTCGAGCCGGCATTCCACCAGCGTCACATAATGAAACCTTTCGAGCACGCGATAATGTGTGACGGCGGGCTTCCCTCCTTCACCTTCGGGAAATACAGCCTGTGTTTTTCTGAGTCCGGGTTTGCGGCCGATGTTGGCTCTGATGGTACCACTGTCTTCTTTCAAATCACCCCAGACGAGGGCCCAGTAAGTGCGCTCGACGGTCTTTTCGAAAAATTGCTTGGCGAGTTTATTGAGTGCTGATTCTGTCTTTGCAATCAACAGCAAACCGGTGGTTTCTTTATCGATTCTATGAACCAGACCCGGACGAGGTTCATCACCTGCATACAAGGGTAAGTCTTGATAACGGTGTACCAGAGCATTCACCAGCGTGCCTGTCCAGTTACCCGCACCGGGATGAACCACAAGACCATTGGGCTTGTTGATGACGAGGATATCATCATCTTCGAACACCACGTTAAGAGGAATGTCTTCGGGATATATTCTTGTATCCTTAGGCGGATGCGGGAACACCACCGAGATACGATCGCCGGGCTTTACGCGGTAATTAGGCTTTACCGTCTTATCGTTTACAATCAGGTTGCCTGCTTCTGCGGCATATTGAATTCGGGTACGGCTAACATTGGCCATTTTATCGCTCAGAAACTTATCAATTCTGAGCATAGCCTGACCCTTATCAACCACAAGGCTAAAGTGTTCAAAAAGACCACCCTCACCTTCCTCTTCATCAGGCAAAGGAAACAATTCCGATTCCCGGTCAATCATTAACGTGCAATGACTAAACGTGAAGAGCCCGGCAAAACTCCCTGAGCACCGTATGCCCGAACAAAATATAATCCTGCGGGCAGTGAGGAGATATCTATGCTATTTCCATCAGAAAAAGTCCCGGACAATACCTTTGCCCCAAGGACAGAGAAAATTTCTATGTTAAAGTCACCTGAAGGCAGCGAAAGCTGAACCTCCGAAGCGGCAGGATTTGGGAAAAACCGGAAATGCTGTTCTTTATTATATGTCTCTTTAATATCCAGAACATCAAATGGACAACTTTCAAAAACTGGCCTTATCATCCATGTTCCGTCAAACTGGGTCTGATACCACGTTCCTGCACTGCGGTAATACTGCTGGCTGCGGAAGTTGGTATTACGGTCGAGTCCGACATTCAAAGGCAGAGGAGAAATCTGTTCAAGACCAATAAAAAACTTTCCGCTAAGAATCACCGTCGCACCATCTATGGGGTAATCGATAAATCCATTGATACCACTTCCGTATGAAGGATTATAGGTACTGCTTCGGCGATAAAGCTCGGTTCCCGGCTTTCCATTGCCATCCTCGTTCCAGATAACGATGGTAAACTGATAAGGACGGGCATCTTCCACAACAGGATTGAAGTAAATCCTCAAAGCCTTGATGGTATCTGCACGAAGCGCATCAAAGCGGACGGCCATTTGCGCATAGGGACTGGTGATGCCGTAAGCCGCCTCAGCCGAGCCATCGTCGTAGGCATAACAATCAGTAAAAGCCTGGGTATAGATGAGGGTATCATTGGAACGGTTGCTTTCAGCACTTACATTTCGTACCACATGAATGATGGAGAACTTTGCACAACGCGTTGTTTCAGGCAGAGAGAAACTATTACCGACAAGAGGATTAAGGATCTGATTGCAATTGTTGCAGGAATTGACGGAATTGGAATTAAAATCCACATTTCCTACGTTGATGGTATTAAAAATCGTACCTGCATAATCCATTACACGGAAGTTGTAATCGACATTTATGGAAGACTGACTAAGGTTTCTGACGCGGTTACGAATACGATCAGGGGTATAAATGGATGCGGAATACTGGTTAAAAGGGATTTGAGAAATGGTACTGAAAATAGACAAACCCTGAGACTGCATGGCAATATCCCTGATAACACTATCAGCATCGATTCTGATATAATCAATATTCCAGTGATCCACATTTCCGGACAAGGTAGACCAGTTACGAAACCTGAAACGAAAACCCTCAGTGAGCAACAAAGTATCCTTGATAAGAATATCTTCACGGATAAAAGCGCTATCAGCATCAATGGTGCGTCCGGTTTTTCCCCATACCCTTACCCAATCTTTTTCAGCACTCTGAAACTCCAGTTGAATAGAATCTTCCGGCTCAGGAGAGTTGCCGTACCCCTGGGCCTGCCAGAAAAAGGTAAACCAGACAGAATCACCTGCGGTGCTTAGATCAAAGGGAACAGACAGCTGTTCATCAGCGATGCCATAAGACGCCGGGATAAAGTTGTAGGGCATTCCGACAGAATCAAGACCATCAAAAGTCATGACGCCGTATGAGGGCGGATTCACTCCCATATTGCGGTTAATATGTGCATGGCTTGAGGCCCAGTTACAGACACCCTGTGGAATCTTTACAAAATGGATATTGGCTGCATTGAGCTGAATAATCGTATCAGGAGGTATGGTATCGGTGTCGATGATATTTCCTGCAGCATCAAAAACAGGTCGTTCATACATACTCCAGAGCGTGAGAGCAGAAGTGGTTTTAGAGGGTAAATCCTTGCGTGCATGGAACGTTACATTGAGAGCTGTCTGCTGGACCGAGTCAACCGATGAAGTAGCGCTATTCCATGAATAAGTGTAAGAAGGCGTATACATGAAGCCAAAGATGGAATCTGCAGGCGGCACCACCAACGGAGCGCTACCATTCACTTTAAAGCTCACCCATGCAGTGTCGCTTTTATTAGCCTGAGGATAAAATGAAGAGTCGTAAACAGCGTAGCGGGAGTAGGTAAAGTCATCAGTAAAAGGAACAGTTCTCTGTTCGAACCAGAAAAACAAATTCGGATATACTATTTTTTGCAGGGTATTTGTTCGGAATATTTCCGGATTGGCATAAAGAGGGAAAATCTGTTCCTGCGCAATGGAAATTTCCGAAAAGAAAATTGCGAAAAAACAGACGCACAGTAAAAGCCACTTCCTCATTCTTCTTCTGTTTGGGTTGTATCGGCTTCCATGCGTTTGCCGAAGAAGAGGTCTATACTTCTGCCCTGCTGAATTTCAGCACCATCGCGCCATTCGGGAATCTGCCGGTACACCTTTGCGCTGCTGCTGTCGGTAACAGATTTGTCGAACACCTCAGCTCCGGCCACAAGAGAAAGCTTCTCCAGCATTATCAGAACCTCGCGACGTGTCATTCCACGGAAG
>JBIIMV010000067.1:0-6589 GCA_044337805.1 Bacteroidia bacterium | reverse complement strand
GTATCAGTGCTGCAGCTCTTCATTTTCGCAGGTGGTGCTGTGGCAGTCATCAACGTTACCGTAATGGAGTTTTATTTTTTCTGTTTTTTTCCCTTGCTATTGCCATACGGCCTTTGGCCCTTCTTACATTGCCGGCCTTTTTATTTTTTACATCACATCCTGCACAATTCGCAAAAGCCTTGCTTAGGCAGTTGCACCGAAAATCTGCCTTATGGATAAGCCTGGTGGCAGGTATGTTTCCGCTCTTTTATGTTTTACTTTGGTGGAGGATACAAAGCGGAAGCTGGCTGGTCTATTCTTATACTGGGGAGCACTTTTATTTTTCAAATCCACACCTTAACGACTTTCTTTTCAGCTATCGCAAAGGCTGGATGATCTATCATCCTGTTTTCTTTCTCTTTCTATTGGGTATGATTGTATTGTTTCGGCAATCCATCAAATTTGGCATATCCTATTTTCTTTTTTGGCTCGTTTTGGTTTATGTGCATGCCTGCTGGTGGATATGGACGTATTCTGTTCCCTTTGGCCAAAGAGTCATGATTGATTACCTGGTCTTCACCCTACCCGCGTTCATCGCCCTACTCCAATGGGCTTCTTTAAGGTCTTTGCGAAGATGGCTGATGAATGGTCTGATATTCCTGTTAGTCATATTTAATCTTTGGCGCACATGGCAATATCACGAAGGTATCATCCCATGGGAATACTGCAGCAGAGAACTCTATTTCAGCAGTATTTTTCAAACTCATCGTCAGCAACGTTATCTGGTGAATGAAGAACGAATACAGCAACGCAAGATTCAAGACCTCAGCAAGATTGGCATCACTGGAGCCAAACAGTTAAATCTCAGCGATGGACTTCCCATGCATGGCACAGTGAAATACAGCACCGGAATACGGATAATCACAACATCAGGAAATTTTCGCTATCACTGGAGGCTGAGCGGATTTATCTACACCTATTACCGCGGTAAGCAGCCCGAATTACAGGTCAGCTTTTATTCCAAAACACAGCTCATACACCGTCAGACATTTTATTTTGAATCTGCACTTGTACAAGCCAGGTGCAACGATTTCTCGATTGGAAATGAGTGGCAGTACGCAAGGCATCCGGATTCAATTGCCCTTACTTGGAGTACCTACTCCGACAGTTGCGAAGCACGTGTATCAGCGCAAAGGCTGGAATGGATAGGAGAACTCAGTGAGCCGGAATTTGTACCATAGCAGAATCAGGGGGTCGGATGATTATGCGCTTTTATTCAGGAACCTCTATAGATGAAGAAGACAAACCCCGGGTGAAGTTCAGCCATCATGACGGATTCCAATCATCTCAATAGAAATATATCCGGAATTATTCAAAATCCGCGATGAATTAACCTTGGAAATGAAAATGGGATTTCTTGTAGTTGTCAATTATTGGAATTCCGAAATAAGGTGATGTGATTAGATGTCTTTTTGTTTCAATGCTGCTGCTGCCAATTCTCCTCACACTCCTGCTACAAAATAATAATCTCCATTGCTCAGGTAAACCTCTTCAAATGCTTTTTTACTCATGGAGGGAGCATGTTGCAGAAAGTCAGACAAACGGTAAATACTCAGGCCACAGCCGGACAAGAACTCATAAACCATGTCAGGTGTAGTGCCATAGTGTTCGCTTGCACCGAGTCCAAATTCAAAAATGATATAAGGTTTGTGCTTTTTAATGAGTCGCTCTGCCCCTTTTAAAACACCGTATTCTGCTCCTTCAACATCAATCTTCATCAGGTCTATCTTTCGGTCAGAAGGTATCAGGTCGTCGAGTTTTTTGATGTCTACGTCAATCTCTTCAATATCCGGGTTTACCTTATAGCTTCGTCTTCTCAGGCCACTGTATGCAGGGGCGTTCTTTACATATTGAAATGTGGCCTTGCCGTTTTCGGCTGATAAGGCAAATGGGAATATCTCAACCTTTTGCGTATATTTTTTCTTGAGCTGTTTGAATAAAACAGGGATAGGCTCAAAGGCACAATGCCGGCCTTTTGGAGCAAAGCTCAAAATCAAATCAAGAATTTCTCCCTCATGCGCCCCCACATCGATGCAGTTTGATTCGGGACGAAGCATTTTTTTAAGACAGGCCCGGGTCTGAATGTCGTACTGAAGATTTCGGGTAATGCCCATTCTAAGGCTAACCAGAACCTCCCTGATGGCTTTCTTGATGACGTCTTTCATCCTGCCCTGTTCTATTCCACTCCGATATGAATCAGGGCGTCGCCTTCATTCACCACGGGTTGATTGTTGATGCCGATGATGAAGCCATCTTCAGGGGTGATCAACAGATGTTCTTTTTTACCAAGCGGATCAGAGATGGTGCCGATAACAGAATTCTTCTCTACGAATCCTCCATATTTTTTTCCTGTTCTGAACAGCCCTGATGCCCGCGCTCTTGTCCAGGTGGTGTCTCTGAGCATGATAGTCTGTCCGACAGGAACCTCTTCTGTAGTCATGCCCAATGCATTTAGCATTCTGAGACTGCCTTGAATGCCTTCTGTGATGGCGAGTTTATTGAAGCGCATAGATTCACCACCTTCAAATACAAGGATGGATTTTCCCTGGCGTGCGGCTTCTTTGCGGAAGGATTTTTCTCTGAATGGTGAGTTCAGCACAAAGGGTGCGCCGAACATTTTGGCCAGTTCAAGGCTCTTTTCATCTTCGAAGGTGCAGCGCAACTGAGGGTAGTTGTTTATTTTCGCGCCTCCGGTATGGAAATCAACGCCGAAGTCGATTTGCGGGAGTAAGCCTTTGCTCAAATCCCATGCAATGCGGCTTCCTAGCGACCCACTTTTGGAGCCGGGAAAACAACGGTTCAGGTCGCGTCCATCGGGGAGGTCTCTGCTGCTGTTCAAAAACGAAACGATGTTCAGCAACGGAATCAGGATAATGGTGCCACAATGTGGTTTACGCACACCCGGATTACAAATCAGGTTACGGATAATTTCCACGCCATTGGTTTCATCGCCATGCATACCTGCCTGAAACAAAACGCGTGGACCCGGATGTTCAGACCTGAAAACAAATACCGGCACCTCAATAACGGTGTGAGAGGGAAGCTGATAGCGGCTGAGGGAGATCTCTGCCTGTTCCCCCGGCCATATTTTTGTGCCGTTTATTTCAATGGGCTGACTCATGGCTGCTAAAGTCGTGAAATTAGTCCTAATTTTTTACCTGCATTCCAATTTAGGAAATATTACTTTTGAATGATTGATCATGTGGAATAAAGAAAGGTTCCGACTTAATCTGCGTATTGCTGTTGAGGCCCTGCTGGCTAACAAGTTCAGGAGTTTACTCACGGCATTGGGTATTATCTTTGGTGTAGCAGCCGTTATTGCCATGCTTGCCATTGGCAATGGGGCAAGGCAAGAGGTGTTGGAGCAGATCAAACTTGTGGGCGTGAACAACATCGTGATTACTCCGGTAACGGAGCAGGAGGAGCAGCAAGACAAAGATGAAAAGAAAACAGAGCAAAAGCGATTTTCGCCCGGACTCAGTCTGTCAGACATCAAAGGTATAACGGAAGGTTTACCCGGGGTTGCTGCCGTCTCGCCTGAAATAGAAATTGATATTCAGATGCTGGCCTCCGGTAAAGCCGGCAAGGGGAAACTTATTGGTGTTACCCCGGCGTTCTTTGATATTACCCGCTTGCCACTTTCGCGAGGTAAAATGTTTAATGCGGCTCATCTTCAGCAAGGATCTCAGGTCTGTATTATTGGTGCCGAGCTTGCACAGCGTATGTTTTCTGACCGCGATGCCCTTGGTTCCTTTCTTAAATGCGGCAATACCTGGCTTCAGGTAATTGGTATTCTGGAGGCAAGGAGTATCACCAAAAATGCTCAGGAAAATCTTGGTATCAGAAATTATAATCAGGATGTCTATACTCCTATCAGGACGATGATGGGGAGATATAAAAATCGGAACCTTGTTACCAAAAGCATGCTGGAGTCTTCTGCACAGGACCCCGATGAGCAGACGCAGTCGACTCCCGAAAACAAAGAATCGTATCATCAACTTGATCGTCTTGTTGTTCAGATGAAGGACAATAGTCCGATGAATGCGGCTTCTGTTTTTATTGAAAGAATGCTTACCCGCAGACACAACGGACAAAAAGATTTTAAAGTGAGTATACCTGAAATGCTGGTGAAGCAGCAACAGAGGACCAAAGACATTTTCAATATTGTTCTGGGTGCCATCGCAGGTATTTCATTGCTCGTTGGCGGAATCGGTATCATGAATATCATGCTGGCTTCGGTGCTTGAAAGAACCAAGGAAATTGGAATAAGGCAGAGCATGGGTGCCACCAGACAAGATATCGTGCAACAGTTTTTGTTTGAAAGTACTTTAATCAGTTTGGGTGGTGGTCTGGCGGGAATCATTCTCGGGCTTACCCTGAGTGTGCTCATTACTAAGTTAGCAGGTATTGCTACGATTATTTCTCCCTGGTCTATCATTATTTCTTTTGCAGTTTCGGCAATGACGGGTTTGATTTTTGGTATTACACCCGCCAAAAATGCCGCGGCCCAGGACCCAATAAAATCTTTGAGGTATGAATAGCAATATGCCGAAAGTATGCTTGTTTATGTCGCATAAAAATCCTGCCGACCGGGAGCACTTTTTCTCATTTGATACAAATAATAAAATAACAAAAAATATACAGATTTATGTTTTGTTTTTGATGGTTTTGTTTAGGCCGGTGTTTTCTTCTGCACAGACTACCGCCCTTACGCTACAGCAGGTACTGGACATTGCCGGAAAGAGTTCTCCGCGAGCCAAGCTTGCTGAGACAGGCCGTAAGACGCGTTACTGGAACTATCGTAATTTCAGGTCAAATTATCTGCCTCAGCTCAGACTCGAGGGTAATCTCCCTGGCCTGCAGCGAGGCTATCAGCGTATCACGCTGAACGATGGTAATGATGCCTTTCGTCTGCGTACGCTGGCGAACTCCAGCATGGGGCTCACCCTGAATCAGGGTATTGCCCTTACCGGCGGTAATGTTTTCCTGAGCTCTAACCTTCAGCGTATCGACCTGCTTGGGAGCAACCGTAATATCAGCTACCTCAGTTCTCCGGTAAGCATCGGTATCAGTCAGCCGATATTTGGATTTAATCGTTTGCGTTGGGACCAGAAAATTGAGCCTCTGCGTTATGAAGAGTCGCGCAAGCAGTTTAATGAAGATCTTGAGCAGGCGAGGGTAGATGCAGCCGGTTTGTTTTTTGGTCTCTTACTGGCGCAGATCAATTACAGGATTCAGGAGAAAAATCTTGCCAACAATGATACGCTGTATAAGATTTCTAAGGGTCGGTATAACCTGGGTAAGATTGCTGAAAATGATTTGTTGCAGATGGAACTCAGCGTTATGAATGCGCGTGCGAACCTTAATCAGGCACAGCTTGATGTGGAACAGGGCAGTTTGCTCATGCGTACTTTTTTGAACCTTCGCGGTAACGAACTTATTGTTGTGGAGGAGCCACCTTTGCCCGAAGATATTCCGGTTGATGAGGAAACGGCATTACGTGAAGCATTTAACAACCGGCAGCAGATAACATCCATGAAAAGACAGCTTATGGAGGCAGAGGCCGGTGTCTCGGAGGCCATCCGATCGAGATGGGGTATTGACCTTGTAGGTCAGTATGGCTTTACGCAAACAGCCGCTGATATTTCTTCAGCCTACAATAGTCCGCTTGAACAGCAATCTGTGAGTTTGGGAATCAGCGTTCCTATAGCCGATTGGGGCAGGGCACGTTCCAGGGTTGAGATAACGCGTGCAAACCGTGAGCTCGTCCAACTTAATTCTGAGGTGGCAGAGCAGAATTTCAGGCAAGATGTGATACTGGCTGTGAAGCAGGTTAACATGAGTCGCCGTAAGGTGATGATTGCGGCTAAGGCTGACACCATTGCCCAGCGTCGCTATGATATTACCGTGCAGCGGTACCTGATCGGGAAAATCAGTATCGTGGATTTAAATATTGCCAATCAGGAGAAAGATCAGGCTCGGCAGGATTATATTCTTTCTCTGCGTAATTTTTGGAATTCATGGTTGGAATTGCGTCGTAAAACATTGTACGATTTTGCAAGCAGGCAAACCATCAAGTACGATTCTCAGGCCAGGTGAGCCTGCCTTTCATGTTGTCTGCAAAAGCCCGCTTATTTTTCTCATGAATGCGATGCAGGCTTCAGTACTTTCAGCCGGAGCTCTATTTCGATAAGGCCACGCGCTGTATATTCACCTTTCCGTTCGCCCCGGTATGCCTCAGCAGATAAAGCCCGTTAGGCTGTTCCTGCATATCAATGATACCTGAATGGCTGTTGCTAAGGCTTATCATTCTTCCATGTATGTCGAATACTTCAATTTTGTCTCCATAAGTGAATCCTGCTATGTTGAAAATACCTTTAGAAGGATTAGGAAAAACATGTGATGTCGCATCGAGTTGGTTTGTTTTGGCCGATACTACCAGGCAGGGCACGGAAACCTGAAAGGCCGTATCCAGGGTTGTGGCCGTTATTTGTGGGTTCACAATCATCGGCCCTCCGTTTTGATTGAATACGCCAGAACCGGGAAAAGC
>JBIIMV010000036.1:0-8249 GCA_044337805.1 Bacteroidia bacterium | reverse complement strand
AGTTCATGCTGGACAACTGTGATATCAGAGAAGCGAAAATCATTCCACCAGGAGATGTAGACACCTTGCCAGATACCACATCCCGGCAATGCGGGAGCCCAGTCCCAACCCCATTGATAAGCCGCTTTACGGAGGAAGGTTCTATCGCCACCGGGATATTTTTTACCATTTCGTTTTTGTCTGATTTCCGCCTCACTGACCGGAGAGTGAAAGCGAAGGAGAATCGTATTACTTCCGGCATGCAGGGCCTTTCTGACATCCACCTTTAAAGGCAGAAACATATTATCAGATCTGGCCAACAGAGAATCGTTCAGAAAAACGGAGACATAGGTATCGAGCCCCTCAAAAACGAGCAAAGCATGCTGCATCGCCAGCTGGGCAGCATCAGGAGTAAAGGAGCAACGATATTCCCAATCTTTGGTACCAACCTCCAAGGCGCGGGATTCATTGTCGAAAAGCAGAGGATCGGGGATAAGACGTGCGGCTGCCAGATCTTGATAGATACTACCCGGTACTCTGGCTGGAAGCCATTTTGTTTTGGCACCGGCCTCACGAAACTCCCAACGGTTATTGAGAGACTGAATGATTTCAGCCTTTACAAAGATGCAATGAAGAAAAAATAAGAAAAGGAAAAATATCCTTATCATAAACCTAAAGATATTATATTTCGTATAATATCAGGATTTACACTCTGAAAGCCTCCCGTATCACCGGAGCCCATTTTTACGGAAAGAGAGGCAGCTGTGCCGCGCATTATTTTCGCGCTAAGGTGGAGCCACGAAGCACCTGTGAGACCGGCAACTTCAGCGGCATTGCCATCATGAATACCTGCACCGGGCATAATCTCCAATTTACCTGCCACCACAGATTTCCAGTGTGCAAGGCGTGAGGCTCCCTTTAAGGCATCTGTCTCCAATCCGCTACTGAGAATCGTTTTCACACCGGCGTCAGCCAATTGATGAAGTGCCGGCAGCGGGTCGGAGCAGCGGTCAATGGCACGGTGAAAGGTAACCGGCATGGGATGAGCAAGGCTCACAATTTCTTTGACGAAATCAACATCCACATGATGATCAGGGAGAAGCGCCCCGAAAACAAATCCGTCGGCCCCGAGCTTTCGCATGAGCTTGAGGTCTTTACGGATAACATCTTTTTCAACCGGGAGATAGCAAAAATCACCGGCACGGGGGCGCAGCATGACAAATACAGGAATATCAACGAGTTCCTTAACCGTTTGCAGCATTCCTGCGGAAGGTGTCAGCCCTCCATCAGGCGCTCCTGCGCAGAGTTCCAGACGAGAGGCACCTGCATCAGCTGCAATACCTGCGGAGTGTACATCGAAAACGGCGATTTCAAGTTTTATTCCGGGCATCAGAGCAAATAAGGAGATTCAGTAATGATATCGGCAACGGTGTTTTTCAGCGCATAGGAAAAGCCTTTGCGCACACTGTAAGCTCCTGTTTGTCCGTTTTTATTTACTGCCAGAAAGCCCACCTGCACCGCATCATTTTTTTTCACCCTTGAGGCGATTTTCTCCGATGCCAGTCTGCAAGCTTCAGCAGGAGATTTTCCTGCGGCCATCATCATCACGACATAGTGCGCGCCACAAATTCTGATGACCTCCTCACCTACGCCGGTTGCGGTAGCCGCACCAACTTCATTGTCAACATACAATCCGGCACCTATGATGGGAGAATCTCCCACACGACCGTGCATTTTAAACGCCATACCACTGGTGGTACAAGCGCCTGACAAGTTTCCTGAGGAATCCATAGCCAGCATACCGATGGTATCATGATTCTCGATATTGGCTACGGGTTTATAATGAGATGTTTTGAGCCACTCTTTCCATTCGCGTTCAGATTCGGGCGTCAGCAGGTTACGTTTTTTGATACCCTGAGAAAGAGCGAACTGCAGAGCACCATCACCGACGAGCATCACATGAGGTGTCTTTTCCATCACCATACGGGCAACGGTAACAGGGTTCTCGATATGTTCCATAGCTGCCACGGAACCACAGTTGGCAAACTCATCCATGATGCATGCATCCAGCGTCACACGTCCGTCGCGGTCGGGACGCCCACCCAGACCCACACTGCGTTCCCCGGGATCAGATTCAATCAGGCGAACACCTTGCTCAACAGCATCGAGCGCTCTACCCCGGTCTTGAAGAATTTGCCAGGCGGCAGCGTTGGCTCTTTGACCAAAATTCCATGTAGAGATCACCAGCGGAATACTTTTTTCATTGTCGGCGGCCACGGCATCCAGCCGACGTGCGAGTGTTAAAGCCGAGACACCGGCCAGCGTAGTTTTAACAAAGCTTCTTCTGTTGCTCATGGCTGTTTCATTTGAATCGTTATCTCATCCATGAACAACCATGGAATGAGCGGTGCTTCTTCCTTTTTGCCGGTTGAAGCAGGGGTGCAATAGACATCGAGAATCACATAACGTGCTGTTTCGCCTTTATACTCCATCGCGGGTCTGTAAATGTTTGGTTTAGGCGCAGGTCTGTAAACCTGCTTTTTCTTTGGTTTACGCAAACGCAGTGGTATATCCTCCGCGCTGATTTTCCTGATACGAAAATGGATACTATCGTCTGAAACCCTGAAAATGATACTATCAGGGATAAAAATACCATTCCTTTCATCTGAGAGAAACCCGGGGCTTATCAAATGCAGGGAATCTGATTTTCCCAAATCAATGGCCACAGAGAAATGATTTTCATTCCATGCATTCCATTGCTGATCGCGTCTTGGCAGTACTGCTCTTTCACCATCGAGCAAGGTAGCAGCCTTAGCCCCCTTGAAATAGGGACTAACATCAGGTATAGCGCGCATTTTTTTAAAACAGGCATCATGATAATGAATCTCCATGTCTTCGATCACCTGGGTTTCCATGCATTCCGTAATGCCTTTGATGGTGATACAGGGACCAACAGAAACCGGTTTAGTCACTACGGTTTTAACAGAACATGGAAATGATTTAAGACTACCCGGTTTACTTTTTTCTTTAGTGTCTAGCGGTGCAATAGAATAGGAGCATGAACACCACTGAGGAAAGAGGTCGGTCATGAGGGCACTTACAGAGACCTCGATACCTGAGCCACCGGGGGCGGGACTAGTATGAATAATCGGAGAAAAAGCAGCAAAAGAACTTTGAATATCAAAGACATTGATGAGATGAGGCTCATGGGCAAACATTCTCGAAAAGAATGAAACACTGTCACGTCGTTCACGCGGAGTCCAAAGCACCTCAGCCAGAGCGCACAAACGCGGGAAAGCCATTCTTTCAACATCACGGAACCCGGGCATATATTCAGTCCATACGTTACCCTGTGCACCCATAATGAAAGCACTTTCTTCAGGGCTAAGCGCAGCGGGTACAGGCTCGTAGGCGTATACATGGTTAACAGGGTTGTAGCCACCGATGGCAATTTTGCTTCTGACGGGGTCAGACTGATAATGATCGAAGTAGCAGTGTGAACCCGGGGTCATGACAACCGGGTGTTTCAATTTTGCTGCAGCAATACCCCCTTCAGTGCCGCGCCAGCTCATCACAGCGGCATTTTCAGCGAGACCACCTTCGAGAATTTCATCCCAACCGATAATCTTTTTTCCTTTTGCTGCGAGGAACTTTTCAATTCGGCGAATGAACCAGCTTTGGAGTTCATGTTCATCCTTGAGACCGAAATTGCGGATATTTTCCTGACAGGATGGACAGGCCTTCCATCGTTTCTTGGGACATTCATCGCCACCGATATGGATGTATTCACCGGGAAAGAGAGAGACGACCTCAGAGAGAACATCCTGAAGAAAAGTAAAGCTTGACTCTTTGGTACAGAAAACATCATCGAATACCCCCCATGTAGTTGCGGTGCTGAATGAACCACCGGTGCAGGAAAGTTCAGGAAAAGCAGCAAGGGCAGCCATGGCATGACCCGGCATTTCGATTTCAGGCACGACCGTCACTTTTAGAGATCGGGCATAGGCGACAATATCCTTAATTTCCTCCTGAGTATAAAAGCCCCCATGCGCCACACCATCGGTCTGTTTTTCGTTATAGTGACCAACCATGCTTTCCTTGCGCATGGAAGAGATATTTTGCAGACCGGGATATTTCTTTATTTCGATGCGCCAACCCTGATCATCGGTGAGGTGCCAGTGGAAGACATTCATTTTATGAAATGCAATTTGTCTGATGTATTTCTTTATGAAGGCCACCGGCATAAAATGTCGGCTTACATCAAGGTGCATACCACGCCATGAGAAGCGCGGATAATCCTTCATTTTAAAAGTTGGCAAAGATTTACTTCCGGCATGATTTAGAAAAATCTGGATCAGACTCTGAAGGGCATAAAAAGAGCCGGATTTCTTTGCTTTGATACGAATGCCGAGTGAGTCGCAAGTCATTTCATAATAACCATCCGGAAGTCGGTTATTGCCGAGCGTATCGAGACGGATAAAAGATTTTGATTCAGAACCTTTGAAAAATCTAAGCGCCGCGGCAGAGGTAGATTTTCCCGGAAGAGACATCCATTCATCGAGAAAGAAAACCATATCACTGACCTGAGAAGAGTCAGGGGAGAACCAGGAAATATCAGTGGGAAGCTGAATGACCGCATTATTCATGGTCAGTTCAGCGGGACGGGGAATTATTTTCAGTTCTTTCTGGGCAAAAGCGGAGAAGCAAAACAGAAAAGATAAAACAACAGGGGGGAATCTATATTTCATTGATAGGAGAAATATCAGATTTCTTTTTATCCATAAGGAAACCATAAACAAAGATATAAAGCATACAGCAAGCCGGCACGATGTAGGAAATTCTGAGGCCAAATTTATCTGCAAGAAAACCCTGAAGAGGAGGAATGAGCGCTCCGCCGAGGATAGCCATTACGAGCAGAGAACTTCCTTGAGAGGTATACTCTTTGAGGTCGCGTATAGCCAGCGTAAAAATAAGAGGCCACATCACCGAGTTAAACAATCCTGCCGCTATGATGCACCAAAGCCCGTTTTTACTTTCCCAGAAAACACCGGCGCAGAGCAGGAAAAAACCTGCGAGAGCAAAAATCCAGAGCATACGACCGGCCAGATGCCCTGACAGACAAAAGAGAATACCGGCAAGCAAGAGCCAGGGCCAGTAATGGAAGAAAGGCAAAACACCGATACCCTTCATTTTAAAAATTACCATCAGGAAGAAGAACACAGCGAAAGGCAGCAATACCGATAATATCAAACGTATACTTTCTTTAATTTTAAGAATTCCGAGCGTTCCGGTAAAGCGACCAATCATGAGGCTACCCCAGTAGAGCGATACAAAAGCTGTTGCCTCCTTTGCTTCGAATGCACCCGATTCAGGCAATGCAGCATAAGAGGTGAGAAAGCTACCTGTGCTTACTTCACCGCCCACATAGAAGAAGATGGCAGGAATACCAAGAGCGAGTTGAGGAAAGCGCAGCGCCCCCATGCCTTTAACGGCAGCGGCATCAGAACGGTATTCAGGAAGCTTACCGATACTAAAAACAAGGAGTAATGCGATAAAGCACAGGCCCAGTATGAGATAAGGAGTTTTCACAGAAGCGATATCGGCGACCTCGTTACCTGCCGCGAGGATGAAAGCACCACCAATTAAGGGAGCCAGCGTAGTACCGAGCGAGTTCAGCGCCTGAGCCATGTTAAGACGTTGAGAAGCAGTTTCAGGTTTACCCAGAATGGCAGCGAAAGGATTGGCAGCCACCTGCAGCAGGGTAAGACCGAGCGCGAGGCAGAACAATGCGACGAGGAAAAAGCCAAAAGAAAGCATAGAGGCAGCCGGCAGAAAGAGCAGCGTACCTGAGGCGCTGATAAGCAGTCCGAGCCTGATACCATTCCTGTATCCGATACGTGATATTGGATCGTTGCCGGCTGTGGAGATGATAAAATAGATCAGCGATCCGAAGAAGTAGGCTCCAAAAAAGGCGAACTGCACCAGAGAAGACTCAAAGAAACTAAGATTAAAAACCGCTCTGAAATGAGGGATGAGGATATCGTTCAGGCAAGTGATAAAGCCCCACATAAAGAAAAGCAGGGTAAGCAGTGGAAATGCTGTTGGGGAGATGTGTTCTTGTTTGCCTGCTTGCATTTTTTATGTAACGTTGCCGAAAATAGAGGTTTTAGACAGAACCATCAATTTTTTTTCATGACCAGAAAAGAGCGCTTTGATTCCGTACTCAGAATTCTGAGGGAGATGCACCCGGAGGCAGAGACAGAGCTGCATTACCGAAATCCATATGAGCTATTGGTTGCCGTGGTTTTATCGGCACAATGCACAGACAAGCGGGTGAATCAGGTTACGCCGGCCCTTTTTGACGCCTTTCCGGATGCAGAGAGCCTGAGCCGAGCCGATGCTGACACGATCTTTCCCCTCATCAGGTCGGTGAGCTATCCGAACAACAAAGCCAGGCATTTAGCCGGACTTGGGCGCATGCTATGCGAAAAATTCGGGTGCGAGGTACCGGCAGACAGGGCCGAACTGGAGCAACTTCCGGGCGTGGGCAGGAAGACCGCAAATGTTATTGCCAGCGTTATTTTTCACCAACCCGCGATGGCCGTTGACACCCATGTTTACCGGGTATCGGGCCGACTGGGACTTACCAGAAACGCCCGCAATCCGCTGCAGGCAGAGAAACAGCTGATGAAGTATATACCCGAAGAAGAGGTCAGACATGTACACCACAGGCTGATATTACATGGTCGTTACACCTGCACAGCCCGCAACCCGGCCTGCGGGAATTGCCCGTTCACAGCGCTTTGCCTGCATTACCTTAAGCAATCAAGAGCCAAATAAGCCGAATTGATTATATTCGCGGGTTGAAACTGACATAGTGAATCAAGCGCGCAGCTCGGCAATTCTAGACGCAAACGACGTAAAAAACCTTTGGAGGATACTCTCCAAAAACTGGTACATTATACTGGCCTGCCTGGGTCTGGCCTTTTCAGGAGCGTATTTTTATACCTACCGGCTCACCGATATTTACGCTGCCACAAGTCAGATATTGTTAAAGAGCAACGATGTTTACGATACCAAGAGCATCATCTCTTCGGGCAACGGATACAACTTCAAAGACTACACAGACAATTACAACGCCATGCGGGTGATACGGTCTTATGACCTTATCAGGAAGACCATAGACCGCATGAAGTTAGATGTATCGTATTATATACATGGCCGAATAAGAACCAAAGAAGTATATGAAGCTGTTCCTTTCGAGGTAAAGCCCGGAAATGGGAGTCCGGGAATTTACGAGCAGATGATGAAATTCAGTATTCTCAGCACCGAAGAGTACAGGATAACCTATACGAAAGGAGGCAATGAAATCAGCCGCAAGGGTAAATTCAACTCTCCCTTCTCAACGCCCGATTTTTCTCTTACCATCAACAAGAACCCTGCACTAAGAAAAAACACCGTGCAGGAGCTAAAGAACATTGAGTACCTGATACAACTTCACAGCCGCGACATGCTGGTATTAAAATACCAAAGAGCCCTTAACGTTGAAGTACCGGAGTATACAGGCATCCTGCAGGTTACAGTGGAAGACATTATTCCGAAGAGAGCCGTTGCTTTCCTTGACACCCTTGGAAAAGTGTACATTGAAAATACTCTGGAATCAAAGTTGGATGTAAACAGCCGCACCCTCACCTACATTGACAAACAATTACAGGAGCTGACCGGGATGATGTCTACTATTGAGGACAAATTACAGGATTACAAGCAACAAGAAGCCATACTCAATCTCAACAAAGAAGAAGAGAACTATTTCAACCAGATGGTGTCATCCCAGACACAGGATAAAAAGCTTGAATTGCAGGAGTCGGCGTTGAATGCGCTGGAGAAATACATCATAGAAGACCAGGATGGCGAATTTCTGCCGCCAACCTTCTTTCTGTCAGGTGATGATATTTACCTGCAGAACAGCATATCAGAGTTATACCGAACGCAGACCCAGCTGAATTCATTAAGATTCAGTGCGACGAAAAAGGGACCGATGATTGAAGAGATGAGCAACAAATTAGGTCGCATGAAAAACGACCTCCTCAACTACATCAACAACTCAAAGAAGGCGGTCAGCAAACAGAGAGAGGCGATAGGCCGTCAGATCAGGCAGTCACAAAACTTTATCGGAGGCATACCATTCAAGCAGCGCGAGTTATTGAACATAGAGCGAAACCTTGAAGTAAATCAGAAAATGTATTCCTTCCTTTTGGAAAAGAAAGCAG
>JBIIMV010000035.1:0-8309 GCA_044337805.1 Bacteroidia bacterium | reverse complement strand
AGCCACACGCAGCATCGTTGCAGGCACAGGCTTTTCAGGAACAAAGTCCAGAGATACAATCACACAAGAAGCCCCGGTGGAGTAAATAAAGGGCGTATACTGCGGATTAGCCAGAAAAGATAAGCCGCCGGGAATCCCTTCCTCGATTTTGCATACCGAATTAATTTTAACCTTGGGGTCGCCATCGATGATGGCACCAATCCAGGAGGCGATGATTTCAGCTGTAAACTCCATTACCGGGCGATGTTATTTCTGAGTTCTTTCGGATAACAGAGAAAATATTTCTCTACGGGTGATGAAAGTACAGAAATATTTAATTGGTCGGCAGCAGCGGCGAGATCGAGAAGATCACCATTGCGATAAAGAATTTTTATACCACTTTCACCCATTGCGTAAGCGTTATTACTCAGCACACCCGAATCGAGTAAAAAATCGGGCTGATCAGCAGCGAAAGGAAATTGTATAAGGAGGTCCTTCCTGAGAGCATGCAAATAAGCCGTATCAGGAGGAGACTTCATGATTTCGGTACAAAAGAGCCTTCTGTTCACCAGAGAAGAAGCGAGAAAAGAGAGAAGCGCATCAGGGTGCGATTGCCAGGCCTTTACAGAGGCGAAAACATCATCATCATCCATCATGGCAAAGGCAGCGAGGGCCTCAGGTTTACCGACAAGGTCATCAGCAGAGATTTCAGCACGAAGGAAAGGGCGCAAAGCAGGCACACAGAAGAGGTTATCACCGCGCTGAAGCAGTTGAGCGGCCCTTTTCATCACCGACACGAGCAAGCGTTCGGCGGAGATAACCGTTTTATGCAGATAAACCTGCCAGTACATCAGCCGACGTGCGACAACGAATTTTTCAACAGAATAGATTCCTTTGGATTCCACAACCGGTTCATCGTTCACAAGCGAGAGCATAGAGATGATACGGTCGGAGTTAATGATACCCTCCGAAACGCCGGTAAAAAAGCTATCACGGCGCAGGTAGTCGAGACGATCCATATCGAGTTGACCAGATACCAGTTTATGAAAGAACTTTCTGGGGCAGGTATCAGAGAAAACCTCGATAGCCAGAGAGAGTTCACCTTTAAAAATCTCGTTAAGCCGGGAGATAAACAACAAAGAGATATCCTCATGATGAGCATTCCCGATGAGTACCCCTTCCAGAGCATGAGAAAAAGGCCCATGACCAATGTCGTGCAGAAGAATAGCGAGCAAAGCCGCCCTTTTCTCATCAGCAGAAATAGCAAAGCCCTTAGAAGAGAGCACATCGATACAACTGTTCATCAGATGCATGGCCCCAATAGCGTGATGAAAGCGGGTATGGAGGGCACCCGGATAGACAAACGAAGTAAGGCCAAGCTGCTTAATACGACGCAGTCGCTGGAACCAAGGGTGATCAATGACCGCCAGAATAAGCGGATCGTTGATAGAGATAAACCCATAGATAGGGTCGTTAATAATCTTATTCTTTTTGGGAGGGATGTTAGCCATGAAAATTGCTCAAAGATAGGATTTGAGGCATATTTGTTTAATTTGCGTAACAGACAATAATCAGCGGCAAAAACGTTAAAGACAGGAGTATGGAGAATTTTCAGATTTTATGGGCAGACGATGAGATAGAGCTGCTTAAGCCGCATGTTCTATTTCTTGAGGCAAAAGGATATAAAATAGACACCGTCAAGAGCGGGCAAGACGCTCTGGAAAGAGTAAGAGGGCGGGCCTACGATCTGGTATTTTTGGACGAGAACATGCCGGGGCTGAGCGGATTAGAGACCCTCAGCCGAATCAAGCAGGAGAAGCCCGGGATACCGGTTGTAATGGTGACCAAGAGCGAAGAAGAGCACATCATGGAAGACGCCATAGGCTCGAAGATTGCGGACTACCTTATAAAACCGGTAAATCCGAATCAGCTATTACTGACACTAAAGAAAAACCTTGATCATCGCCGACTTCAGCAAGAGAAAAGCAGTACCGGATATCAGCAGGAGTTCCGCGAGATAGGCATACAGATAAACGGGCGACCGGGCCTCAGTGAATGGATGGAGATATACAAGAAGCTGACCTTTTGGGAACTTGAGCTGGAGAAGAATACCGACCAAAGTTTGCTGGAGATTTTCAGTTTCCAGAAGAGCGAAGCCAACACCCGATTTTGTGATTTTGTTGAAGACAACTATGTTGACTGGCTGAAGGGCCATTCCACGGAGACCCCTTTGATGTCTCATACCCTTTTCAAGAATAAAATCAGCGGTCTGCTGCGTGAAGACTCTCCGTTGTTTCTGATTGTTATTGACAACCTGAGATATGATCAGTGGAAAATCTTACAACCCGTTATAGAAGAGTATTTCAGTATAAAAGAAGAAGGCATATACCTGAGCATACTCCCTACCGCCACACAATATGCAAGAAACGCGATTTTTTCGGGGCTCTTACCTTCAGAGATGGAAAAACGTTTTCCGAAACTATGGGTTGGAGATGAGGACGAAGAAGGAAAGAACATGCACGAAGAAGAGTTCCTGAACGAGCAGTTAAAAAGACTGGGCAAACAGGTAAAGAGCAGCTACACCAAAGTTACCAATGTGCATTGGGGCAAGAAGCTGGCAGACAATGTGCACAATCTGATGCAGAATCCGCTGAACGTTATTGTTTACAACTTCGTAGACATGCTTTCCCATGCACGAACAGAGATGGAAGTGATACGAGAGCTTGCGGATGACGAGAGCGCATACCGATCGATAACCCAATCGTGGTTTCATCATTCCCCACTGCTGGAGGCCATGAAGCTGATTGCACAAAAGAAAGGGAGAGTTTTTCTCACCACCGACCACGGGACCGTACATGTTAAAGAGCCATCAAAAGTCATCGGCGATCGCAATACCAATACCAATCTACGTTACAAGCAGGGCAAGAACCTGAATTATGAGCGCAATGATGTTTTCGAAATCAGAAATCCTGCCGACGCGTTTTTGCCAAGGACCCACGTGAGCACCTCCTACATATTTGCCAAAACCAATAAATTTTTTGCTTATCCCAATAACTATCATCATTACGTAAACTATTACCGAAACACCTTTCAGCACGGAGGCGTTTCGATGGAAGAGATGATGGTGCCATTTGTTTACATGCAGTCGAAATGATCAGAGAAACAGAAGCAGGCGAACAGGAGTTGGGAGAGATTGTCAGGCAGTTACTACCCTATCTGCAAGAGCGGAGAGTGATTTTATTAAAGGGAGAACCGGGAAGCGGAAAGACCACATTGGTCAAGGCGCTTATGCGTGGAGCGGGATACAGCGGAATCGTTCAATCTCCCACCTATGCCCTGGTAAACCATTATGAAACAGAGGATGGCCTTGTGGTGTATCATTTTGATTTATACCGTTTGGAAAATCACGGGCAAGCCGATGAGGCAGGCATCAGCGAATTACTCACAGAAGAGGTATGCCGGCTTGTAGAGTGGCCGGAGCGTTTAGAATCGTCGTATTTTTCAGATCCGGTGATGGTAGAGATAGAAAACAGGCCATCGAAGCGGCATTACCGCATCGAGGACAAGAAAAGAGTTTGAAAAAGGCTTGATGGTGCTTAACTTTGCAAGAGACGAGCACCCATGGCAACACCCAAAGAACTACTCATTACCCTTCAGCAGCATGGGGCCTTACTTCCACAGGAAGAAACACTGGAAGTAGCCCGCAAGAAAGGCTCGCTATACATTGGCATACCGAGGGAAACCTTTTTTCAGGAGAATCGTGTGGCGCTTGTTCCGGATGCAGTAAACCTGCTGGTGATGAACGGGCACCAGGTAGTGATTGAGACCAAGGCAGGAGAGAATGCCCACTTTGACGACCGCGACTACAGCGAGGCCGGAGCGAAGATTGCCTACGACAGGAAAGAAGTTTACGAGGCAGATATTATTTTGAAGGTTACACCACCATCTGCAGAAGAGATTGCGTTGTTGAAACACAAGCAGACCTTATTCTCAGCATTACAGATGACGGTGCAGACCCATCAGCTTATCAAGCAGTTGATGGACAAAAAAGTAACCAGCATTGCCTATGAATATATCATGGATGATGACGGCATCTATCCTATCATCAGGGCCATGAGTGAGATTGCTGGGAACACTTCCATACTTATTGCGGCCGAATACTTAAGCAATATCAACAACGGCAATGGATCCATGTTTGGTGGCATTACCGGGAGTCCGCCGACGGAGGTTGTGATTATTGGCGCCGGAACCGTTGGGGAATTTGCCACCAGAGCGGCTTTAGGTCTGGGAGCATCCGTAAAGATATTCGACAGTTCCGTTTACCGACTTCGCCGATTACAGAGCGATTTAGGCACACGGGTTTTCACCTCCGTTTTACAACCCAAGATACTTGCCAAAGCCCTTAAAACAGCAGATGTTGCCATAGGAGCATTACGTTCCTCACAAGGACGCACGCCTTGTGTGGTAAGTGAAGAAATGGTGAGTGAGATGAAACAAGGCTCGGTGATCATTGATATCAGCATTGATCAGGGCGGAGTGTTCGAAACATCAGAAGTGACCAACCATACCCAACCCATATTTCGAAAATTCGGGGTCATCCATTATTGTGTGCCGAATATACCATCCAGGGTTTCCCGCACCGCCTCTTATGCGCTCAGCAATGTTATCGCACCGATATTGCTTAACATGGGAGACGAAGGCGGGATAGAGCAGATGCTCAGACATCAGAAAAACGTAAGACAGGGGGTTTACCTATACAATGGAATACTCACGAATAAATATCTGGGAGAAGCGTTCAGACTGCCTTACAAAGATTTAGATCTATTAATGGCAGCATTCTGAGATGAATTTCGGGAAGCGTTTAAAACTTTATCTGGGAGGGTTTCTCATAGGAACTTTTGTTGTTTATTTTTTTGTTTACAAAGACAGGAACATTTACAAAACCCCTGAAGAAATCATCCTGGAGCGAGCGGCGGGCAACCCGACAGACTATCTATCGAGACCACGGTGTATTCTTGGGTGTGTGGAAGCCGGCGACAGCATTCCCACAGCGTTGTGGAAGAGTGCGCGTGTATCGTATAAAGAGAGTGAAGTAAGGAAGAAGCCTAACCCTGTATACAGGATTTATTTTAAGGAAAACACCTTTGGCATTGACTGGGTGAGGCTTGAGCAGGAGCCCATGCAAAATAAGATTCTTGATATTGGCTTAATAAGCAGAACCGACACCTGCTCCTGCCCCCTTTGAGCGTTTACCAAGCTCAATAACCTCAAAATCAGAGGGCCCCTTTTCAGTGATGTTCAGCCGAATGATGGTTCTAACATGGTGAAAACCTTGTTGTCCGGCAGCACCGGGATTGACATAAAGCAAGTTAAACGATTTATCCCATGCCACTTTAAGGATATGAGAATGGCCACAAATGAGAACATCAGGATGATGAGCATGAATGAGTGCACGGCACTGCGGAGAATAAGAGCCAAAGGGGCCTGCGATATGAATCATCAGGATTTTAGAGCCACAGACATCAAAAACCAGAAACTCTTTGCATGAAGCCCTCACAGAGGAGCCATCGATGTTACCAAAGACCGCACGACAAGGCTTGGCGGCATTAAGCGGAGCGAGAATATCATTAGGACCAACATCCCCGGCATGCCAAATTTCATCCATTTCAGAGAAGTGGTCGAGAATTCTCGGATCAAGCCATCCGTGGGTATCGGAGAGAATGCCTATTTTCAATTCAACGGATTAAGCTAACAGAGCCCTGAATTCGTTTGCTGAGAAAATCCGTATCCCAGACTCTGATATCGTAAACGTATACCCCATCAGGGAATCCCTGCCCGGACCAGCGGGCATTATTATCACCTTTGAAATAAAAAACCTTATCACCCCAGCGGCTGTAAATTGTCATTTCGATTTGGGCATAAGCCTGACCTATTGGTTCGAAGAAGTCGTTCAGGCCATCGCCGTTCGGGGTAAATGCATCAGGCATGAACATGGTCATTTCAGGTTTAACCAGCACGCAAACCTCAGCAGAATCAACACAGCCCTGATCATTTTCTGCTATCAGGACAACACAATAATTGCCTGGAGCTTTGAAGGTGTAGGATGGTTCAAAGTCATTGAGAAGCGAAGGTGAACCATCTCCAAAATTCCATGTAAAAAGGTAATCTTTGTTGCTTTGATTTGAGACCTGAATGACAGGATCAGCCATGGAGACGGTAATGGGTGAAACCGAGAATTCCGCCAGTGGCTTTGGGGCAACATCTACAAAATTGTTTTGGTTCAGGATTGAAAAACAGCCCTGAGGAGAGGTAACCTTGAGTGCTACATCATAGAACCCGGATTCGGAATAACAATAGGAAATTTGTTGTCCGGAGGCAGTGACACCGTTTCCAAGGGTCCATTCGAAGGTAGAGCCGGGAATATCCGTTGAGCCTGAAAAAACAGGGCAAAAAGGCATGCAACCTTTGTTATCGTCAGCAGAGAACTGAACCACAGGAAGCGGGTTTACCGAAAGAGGCAAAGAGAATGCCGGAGCGATACAACCATTTGCATCCGTTGCATTGAGGGTGATGACCAGAGATGAAGAAGTAAGATATTGGATTTGATCGCCTGACTGGGAATTACCTGAGGTGAAGTCCCAAACAAAAGAAACCGGGGCTGCTCCCTGCATAGAAGAGGCAGATAGATTTATCCATTCGCCCTCACAAACAACAGGCGGAGGAGGAAAAGAGATTTGGAAATCCGGATCATCCAATGCATACACTTGTTGCACATTACAACCATTGCTATCAGAAACCATGATGGTGTATGAGCCTTCAGGAATACCGCTGATTGTGTTACCTGCAACAGAAGGATAATTAGACCACTGATAAACATAACCGGAAGAAGCCGGGGTACCACCCGTTACAGTCACAGAAATACTGCCATCAGAAAAATTATCGCAAAGCGGATTTGAGAGAGAGAGCAAGCCCAGCTGTAGTGGTTGAAGAGGCTGGTTGATGCTGATGTTGACCGAGGCCGAGCATGAATTAGCATCAGTAACTGAGACGACGTAAGAACCGGCCGTCAAAGAAGAAAAAGTTCCCGAAGTGTTCACATTAGCAGCGATATTGTACTGAAATGGAGCCAATCCATTTGACGGGTAGACCGACACGGACCCAGAATTCCCACCATAGCAAAGCGCATCAGAGATACTTGCCACATTCAGAGAAAGTGGCAATAGCGGTTGCGAAATATTTATTGGTAACTGAGCCGTACAACCATTTGCATCAGTAACCACGAAAGTATAAGGCCCTGCGGTAAGGTTTGCAAATACAGGATTGGTGCCGCCGCCTCCGCCAGAGAGGGCGTAATTATATGGGACTGTTCCACCGGAAGCATTCAAGGTAACCTGACCGGAAGCAGCACCAACACAGAGGACATTCGTCTGAGACAGGGGATTCAATGATAGTGGAGATAGAGGTTCAGAGATGGTAAAAGGAACAAGGATGGTGCAACCATTGGCATCGGTAGCAATGGCGTTATACACGCCAGCAAAGAGTGAAGTAAAACTACCACTAGCATTAGACACGCCATTACAAGAGAAAGAATAAGGCGGTGTTCCACCTGTTACAGAAACAGCGGCAGAACCGGTTGGAGCGCCATAGCAATCGGCGTCTGTTGTAGCTATATTCAACAAAGAAACAGCAGACGGCGGCTCGGCAATATTCACATTAAGAGAAAAGGTGCAGGCAGCGGCATCCTGAACAGTAACGGAATAGAGACCGGCCAAAAGATTTGAGAAAACCGGGTTAGCCACAGAGACACCTCCATTCAAAGAAAACAGATACGGCGCCGTTCCACCGATTGCTGCTATGGTCACCTCACCGCTTGCATCACCGAAGCATGCGACATCAATCTGAGACGACACAGAAGCTGAGAGAGGCTGAGAAGGCTGAGATAGATTTACAACTGCCGATGCTGTGCAGGCATTGGCATCCATGATAGTAACAGAATAAGAACCTGCCACAAGATTCTGGAAAGAAGACGAAGGTCCGAATGGAGCAGAAGCGAAACTAAAAGAGTAAGGAGCAGTTCCGCCGTTGCCTGTGAAACTAAGCTGACCGGTATTTAGACCAAAGCACAAAATATCTGTTTGAGAGGAAACCGAGACAGATACCGGTTGAGGCTCTGTAACAAGCACGATTTGATCTACCGTGCAGCCTGATGCATCTTGCACTGTTACCGTGTAACTACCGGCGGCAAGATTCTGAAACGTTGAGTTAGCAGAGAATGTACCACCATTCAGGGAAAAAGAAAAGGGGGCGTTGCCAGTGAGAGGACTGATAGT
>JBIIMV010000034.1:0-8371 GCA_044337805.1 Bacteroidia bacterium | reverse complement strand
CGGTCGAATTTTTCTTTTGCCATTGTGTTTGACTTGATTTAGTGGTTAGAGATTGGTTTCTTTTTTTTTTGTTTCAGGCCCACAGGAAATGACGAGTCACCATCATCTTCTGAGATTCTGGAGCCGTTGATGAGAATTGAACTCACGACCTCTTCCTTACCAAGGAAGTGCTCTACCACTGAGCTACAACGGCTGGTATGTTGAGCCTCGCGGCTCAGTCTTTTGGGGGCATCAGGTACACCTCCTAAGACTACCAACTTTGCCTGCCGCGTTGTTTTCACAACCGGCCGAGGTGCGCCCTTCCCAAGGCTTCCTCTTGCAGCGTATGTCCTTCGCTGTGAAGCGAACAATTTTTTTCCGGCTGTCAGGCAGATTGGGATTCCTGCATAACAGTTCATTCATGACCCGGAACCTGTCTTGAAAAATCAAAACTGGCAATGGAGCGGAAGACGGGGCTCGAACCCGCCACCCTCAGCTTGGAAGGCTGATGCTCTACCAAATGAGCTACTTCCGCAAGGATCAAGTTGGTTTTTTCTTGTGGGGAGAGGAGGATTCGAACCTCCGAAGTCTTACGACAGCAGATTTACAGTCTGATCCATTTGGCCACTCTGGAATCTCCCCTACATGAAATTCCTCTTTCAAAGAACGAGCCGGTGGAGGGATTCGAACCCCCGACCAGCTGATTACAAATCAGCTGCTCTGGCCAGCTGAGCTACACCGGCTTGCTGGTTACTGCAAAAAAATGCAGCCCTTTTTCAAAAAGGACTGCAAATGTACGATGGATTTTTTAATTTCCAAATCCCTGAAGAAACTTTTTTTAGTAAGCCCTGGACTTTTCCTTTTGTTTTTTAAGTTGACGAGTCAAAGCCTCAAGGGAATTATCAACGGCTTCTTCAAAAGAAGTGCTTTGACGCTTTGCAAAAAGATCATGGCCGCTAACGTGTAGCTTTATCTCGGCAACTTTGTTGTCTGTCGTGCTGGACTTGTCTAGTCTGAGAAAGACGTTGCTTTCGATAATTCCGTCATGAAAATGATTGAGTTTTACAAGCCTGTCTTTTACAAATTGCAGAAGTTTTTGATCGGCATCAAAATGGATGCTTTGAATGTTGTGGTTCATAACAATTCTCCTTTAACTGAATTTTTAGATTAACTCAAAGTTATGGGATTCTCATTGGAATCCCAAGAAAAAATCAACGAATCAGGGTAACGGAGCCAAAAACCTGCCTGGAGTTTCCATCCCGGTCGCGAAAAACAACCTTGTAAGGGTAAACACCTTGGGGACATCCTTCCCCGCCCCATCCGAGATCAGGCTCTGTGGTCCGGAATATCTCTTGCCCCCAACGATCAAAAATAATCATCTGATAGCTGTTGTCTAGAATATTGGTGTAACCCGGCAAAAAGACATCATTTCTTGTGTCATTGTTTGGGGTGAACGCATTGGGAAGAAAGAGGGTTGAAATATCGAAAACAAGGATTGTGCGGGAGATGGTATCGGAACACGCCCCGTCACCATAGGCGGTCAGGAGAATCCTGTACGAACCTGTATCAGAAAATGAGTGAGAAACCTCAGTACCGGTGTATGAACCTCCGTCCGAAATGGTCCATTGAAGCGCCTGCCATAATTCCGATTTATTGCTTAGGGTTACTTCAGCGCCTTCATACAAATTTATTTCCGTAGGATTCATTGAAAAATCGGCCCTGGGCGACTGGAAAACATTCAGGTAACAAGGTCTTTCAAGCTTTGACTGGCATCCCGTTATTCCATCCTGTACAATTAAACTAACATCCACGCAACCTCCGTAGAAAAATGAGACAACGGGCACAGAATCATTTGAAGTCATTTCACCGAACTCCCAGAGTAAAGAACTTCCGGGGTTTGCAATTATCTGCGGAAAGAATCTTGCGGCAAATGGAGTGCAGCCGGTTCGGTTGTCTGCCAGAAAGTCTACAACAGGACTCTGAGCCACGTTAACAGTAAAACTTGCCTGAACGGCAGGTGAGCCGCACCCATCCGTCATGGTAACCATGTATGTTGTTGTATCGGAGGGACTAACCGAGATTTGAGCTGAATCCTGCCCAATTCCCTGGTCCCAGGTAAAAATAAAATTTCCGTCTCCCCCGGTTCCTGCGGCAGATAGTTGCGCATTTTCGCCTGGGCAGACCAAAGATGAACCATTCAACGTAACAGCTAATGGCGGGCTAATGTCTACATTCACCGATAGTTGCGAAGTTGTGCATCCATTTGCATCAGTAGCCTGAACAGAATAGGTCTGGGAAGCAGGGGGAACAAAGGTGTTGGTAGCGGCATTTGCGAGACCACCAGTCCAGTTGTAGGAGAAGGGGGCCGTTCCACCACTGACCTGGCAAGACAAGGTAACGGACTGGCCTGCACAAACGGTTGTATCTGAAGAAATTGAAAATCCCAAAGGAATATCTGCGACAACAATACTTTGGGTAACACTGCATCCGGTTGGATCGGTGACTGTAACTGAGTAATTACCCGATGGCACACCTATGACAGTATCGGTATTTCCGGCAACGGGCGGATTCCATGAAAAGGTAAAGGGGCCGGTGCCAAGGATTACATCAACACCCATATTTGCATTGGAGAATCCGCAATCGGCCTGGGTGGAACTTGTCTGAATTATCAAAGTCGGATTAACATTAACGTCTACTGTTGCCACACCCACACAACCTCCCTGATCAGTCACTGTCACTGTAAAAGAGCCTGGCCCCAGATTGGTGGCCGTTGGGGTGTTCTGGACAGGATTGGTTGACCAATTGTAGGTGTATGGAGGCGATCCTGAACCAATTACTGTTACGGTAGCCTCAAACTGCAGGCAGCCTATTTGAGTTAAAGACGTGGATAAATCAAGGGCAGTTACAGAAAAATCAGCACCAACATTTAGAACGCCAACATTGCCGCAGAGATCGGTAACATTGTCGATCAGAACGAGCGTATACAAACCACTGGTGGTTATCGGAGAACCGAGGGTAACTGTATATTCAATATCGTATTGAGCCCCGATAGCACATGCAGCGCTTGACACAGAAGTAATGGCGTAAGGGCCACCCGGGCCATTCAAGGCAAAGTCAGTTGGCTGCACAGTATTACACAAAACGTTTTCTGAGAAACGGAAAGTCAGGCTGGTGGCTCCGCAGGGTACCGGAAGATAAACAGAATCAATTTGCGGAGGGATGTTATCAAAAATCTGGGCTGTGGATGCCGAGAAATCCAGAGTATATCCGGACTGAGAATTGGAGTAGTTGCTTATGTTAATGACATAGGTCTCACCCGCAATGACCGGAATGACAGGTTCACTAAGAGGACTGGCGTTACCATTCGGACCTGTTGGTCCGGGAAGCCCGAAAAAGTTGCAACTGATTTCCAAGGTTGGATCGTTGTAAATGTCGGCGCAACTTGCCGATGAGAGATTGTAGACTGCCCAGTCGTAATCGTCGGTGGCACCATTCGGCGTAAGCGTAAAAGACAAATCACCTGAGGTCTGCACGGTGAAAGTATACCAAACACAATTTATTTCACCGGCCAGGCAGGAGACAGGACCATTTATTTCATTGGGATAACTACCGCTACCAATGAAACTGTTATTTTGTACATAGATATCCTGACAGACAGAGATCGCTCCCTGACAATCCTGATTGGTCGGAACCTGCGCAAATGTTGGGCAGGCCAGAGACAAAAGGAGAAAAACCAAGAGTGGTCCTGTCAGAGAAGACTTCAAATTATTGATGATAGAGATTTTCACCCTAATTCAGTAAAGACTTTCACATGGCTAAATTAATTAAAATGCAGATTCAGCCACAAATTATTGTCGTCACAAGGTGTTAATAAAACTATCTTTGCGCCCTGATTGTTCAACCTCAAAATCAATTTTATATGAAAGTCACCGTTGTTGGCGCCGGAAATGTTGGCGCAACCTGTGCGAATGTGCTTGCCCACATGGATTTCCTGAAGGAAGTTATTTTGCTAGACATTAAAGAAGGAACCGCAGAAGGTAAAGCACTGGACATCTGGCAGACCGCACCTATTAACATGTACAGCACCAGAACTGTTGGAGTAACAAATGACTACAGTGCAACAGCCGGTTCAGATGTTGTGGTTATAACCTCCGGACTGCCCCGCAAGCCCGGCATGACGCGCGATGACCTAATTTCAACCAATGCAGGAATCGTAAGGTCAGTGACAGAAAACATTATGAAATACTCGCCAGACACTATCCTTGTGATCGTTTCAAATCCGCTTGACGTAATGACCTACTGTGCATACCTCACCGCCAAGATTGACAGCAGCAAGGTTTTTGGCATGGCCGGTATTCTTGATACTGCGCGTTACAAAGCATTCCTTGCGGAGGCGCTTGATGTTTCAGCCAAAGACATCCAGGCTGTTCTAATGGGAGGACATGGCGACACGATGGTTCCCCTCCCCCGCTACACCACAGTTGGGGGAATTCCCGTTACAGAAATGATAGCCAAGGATAAGCTTAATGCCATTATTGAAAGAACCAAAAAAGGCGGGGGAGAAATTGTGAATTTACTTGGTACTTCTGCATGGTATGCACCCGGTGCAGCCGCTGCACAGATGGTAGAATCTATACTTAAGGACGAAAACCGCGTTGTTCCTGTTTGTGCATGGTTACGTGGAGAATACGGATTGAATAACATCTATATGGGAGTTCCCGTGAAACTAGGTCGTAAGGGTATCACTGAAATTATTAAGCTTGACCTCAATCAAGAAGAGATGGCTTTGGTAAACTCCTCTGCTGCTGCGGTGAAGGAAGTGATGGACGTGCTCGACAAAATGCCGACAAACGCTTAAACCAAAAAAGGCCGCTCACGCGGCCTTTTTTTTATGACAAAAATCGTTAGGATACATCCAGACAACCCCCAGGAAAGAAACGTTCGCGAAGTTGCAGAGTGTCTTTCAAGAGGAGGGCTTGTTATTTATCCTACCGATACAGTGTACGGACTGGGTTGCGATATTTTTCAGACAACTGCCATTGAAAAGATCTGCAGGATAAAAGGAATCAAACCTGAAAAGGCACAATTCTCCATCATCTGTTCCGACCTAAGTCATTTAAGTGACTATGCAAAGCCACTCAGCAATCCGGTTTTCAGATTGATGAAAAGGTGCTTACCGGGGCCATTTACTTTTATTCTGGATGCAAACACCAAGGTTCCGGGGTCGCTGACAAAAAAGAAAAAAACCATAGGAATTAGAGTTCCCGAGCATCCTGTAATTCGGGCAATAATTCAACTTAAAGGCAATCCCATTTTGAGCACCTCGGTTCATGACCCTGAGCATCCGGATGAATATTCGACAGACCCAGAGCTCATCGCCGAGCGTTTTGAAGGAATTGCAGACATCGTTATTGATGCGGGATTCTGCGGCACCACACCCTCTACTATTATAGACTGTACCGGAGAAATTCCCGAAATAACACGTCAGGGGCTGGGTCATATAGAAATTTAATAATAAAGAAATACTATTTTATAACAATATAGAATCCTTTCCGGTCTACACCGGTTTTATAGATAATCAATTTACCCGGGTGAGGGACGGTTGTATTTTTCCCTGAACTCAGGTTAAAACAATAGCGGTGGAATGGGCATATCCAACCATCCTTTTCTATTATTCCCTGATGAAGAGGCAGCTGCCGGTGAGGGCATTTATTCAGGAAGGCAAAAAAGCGAACTTCATTTCTGGTAATGCAAACCTCCTCATTACCTGCGCGCACTCTGACACCTTTACCAATGGGCACAGAAGCTTTTGCTGACTCGAGATCATCGAAAACATAAAATTTTTCAGGAAACAGAAATTTGAGGAACTTATTCAACATATTAAGGCATGAAACTTAAACCCAAATCAAAAAAAGAAGCCTTGAAATAGTGAGTTTTTAGTGTAATTCCGGCGGCGAATTTATCACCTAACCTGTAACGCAAACCAAGCCGGGAATAGACAGTTCCAGTGCGTTTATACTGGTCAAAAACATAAGCCCCGAGCTGCACAGGAATCATCAGTTTGTGTATGATAAAAACGTATCCACCTTCAGCCCCGACCTGCCAGATAATATCTCTATCATTTGTTTTATCTTCATCATTGAGAAGGTGATGGCGCAGCGACTGATCATAATAGACGCCCAATGCAGTTATCCAAGCCCCCTTTGGACCAGAAAAATGCCAGAGTGCAGTCTGAGCATGAAAAACCGGGAACTTCGGTGTAAGAACAGGATAAACCTCTTTAAGTGCACCGGAGACCATAAAAACCCATTTGCGAAAGGGGGCAAAGTTTTTCCTGAGAGAGTCACGCAGCTCACGACCATATTTATGCGGAATGCAAGGCTGATTCAATGCAATCCTGCCGTAAGCGGTTAAAAGATTTAACCCCAGATTAGGCACAGCAAAAGAACCATTGGAGAAATGACTAAAGCCTATACCTGCTGAAAAAGATATTGCTTTAGAAGGAAAAAATTCAAATCCATAGCGAAGCAAAACTGCTGCATTGATATTGTTTGAAAGAGCCGTATTCCGGAAATTGGTATTGATGGAGAATACCTTAGGCAAATAAGACAAACCCATACCACCGCGAAAGCCGAACCTGTATTTTTTTCCGGCGCCGTGAGCGAATGAAATAGCGGGCACCATACTGAATGCATCACCCAGAATACCCATATTGCCCAGACCGGAATAATTGATCAGCAGAGATGTAAGAGGATGAAAATACAAAGCATCCGTTTGAGGACTTTTATAAAAAGGGAAACCAATCTCAGCCTCAAACATCTGAAGATGCTGCGTTTGCAGACCTTTCATTGCTGCATGATGCGGCAGAAGAAATCCATGATGAACACTTAAGGCCGAATAAGAGCCGGCTGCGGAGGCATCAGAATGAAAAAAAGTTGAGGACAAAAAAACAAGACAAGCGGATAAAGCATGAATGGCACAACTCATCGTGACAAAGTAATTTTTCACGGCAGCCAAATTACTGGCAGGATAAGAGACGACCGAATCCAGAATTTGTTGAGCAAAAGTCAGGGCTCTGAAACCTTTCCGGTGTAGGAATCGAAACATCTTGAGATTGCAAAAAAGAAACTATAGTTGTCCGAGGTTCTTATGAATTCCGGAGTAAGCTTACAATAATAACAGAATTCCTCGACATCAAAATCAGCGAGATTAATTCTTCGGCTTCGAAAGAACGGCATACATCGTTCCCTGAAATCATCCAAGTATAATTTTTTCTCGTAAAGCTGCCGAAGTTTTTCACGCGCTTTTCCCTCACGGCTGAATTGTTCGTACAGAGCAGAGACAGGACTTGAGAAATCAGGTTTAGGAACATTAATAAACCTTTCAATGTAGCGACGCTCGTTTACCGTCATTCGCTGAGAAGAGATAACGACATCGGGCAGAGCAGTCACGGAAGGAAAAAGACGGACACACTTACCTGCCATTTCAGCAGCCTTCATTTTTCTTGGAAGATAACCCAGAGAAGAAAACACCAGGGTATCAGAAGGTAAAGCAATAATATAAAATTTTCCATCAGCATCAGCGACACATCCATTACCCGTTCTTTTATTGACAACAAAGGCAAAAGGCACCGAGCGAGAGGAGTCTGCCTCCGTAATTTTACCTGTTACGTTCTGAGCAATTACAGGAAATGTCAGGAGCAGATTTAATAAAACAATCACAAAAATCTTCATAGCATCCGATACCATTTGTTTTCCTTGAGTTTATCAATTCGCCTACCCTTGAATGAAGGAAAGCGGTAACCTATTTCAAATGCAGCGGAGAGGAAAGAAGGTGAGATGAGTTTTTGAGCAAATCGAAAATATGTGGCATCGTTGAAAGAAGAAATCAGAACAAAAAAGTTTCTGAGGTTAAGACCTAGAGAAGACCTGGTTTCAGCGAAGAAAGAGATGTTTGGTTTAAAACGACCAATCCCGTAAATATCAGCGACACTCAGCAATTGCATATCCGGACCTCCCCAGATGGAAAAGTTGAAGAAGAGACCTTTCAGAATCACCAGGGTAACGGAACCTCCGCCACCGAAATTGAGGTGAAAAGCCCGTAAACCATCAACCTGTCTGGTATCAGCATATTGATTACTTAGCGGCTGAGGAATCAGATTGCCGGCTGACGACATTCTGGAAAAGGCGACATTAGAAACAAGGGCCCATGCTGCAGCCGATTTTTTCTGTCTGTATATACCATTAAACGGCGCCTTGGGGGAAAATCGGTCCTTATTACTAAACCAAAGAAATTTGAAATTGTGGCGGGCGAGTGTTAGATCGGAGTTCTGATAGAAAGCAGAAGTATCGCTCTTGAACCCCTGCAGATAGGATGGAGAGTTCATATCGTA
>JBIIMV010000033.1:0-8399 GCA_044337805.1 Bacteroidia bacterium | reverse complement strand
GCGCACCCGGCACAGAATCTACTGTAACTGTGATGGTATTTGAACTTGCGGTACAACCATTCACATCCGTAACAACAGCACTGAAGTTACCTGAGGCAGATACAATAACACTTTGTGCGGTGTCACCATTGCTCCAGAGGTTTCCAACTGAAGAAGATGAAGTGATAGTGAGAGCACCTCCCTGACAGAAAGTTGTTGGCCCATTGGCTGCGATGCTAACCGTAGGATTAGGGTTAACCACAACCTGAACAGGCTGAGAAACAGCAGTACATCCATTCGCATCGGTTGCTGTTACCGAATATGAACCTGCGGTATTTGCCGTGATTGATGCTCCGGTTGAATTGTTGGACCAGAGGAAGCTCACACCCGGTGAAGCATTCAAAGTCACACTTCCACCCTGACAAAATGTGGTGTTGCCTGAAGGATTTATCGACGGAACCTGAGCAGCAGGGAAAATATTTAATGTTACAGTATCACTTACCGCAGTACATCCGTTCGAATAAGTGGCTGTAACATAATAATCACCCGAATTAGAAACTGTCAGTGTGCTGCCTGACTGTCCGCCATTCCATGTGAATGTTGCACCCGCAGAGGAGGCTACTAAATCAACTGAGGTACCTCCACAGATATTAAGACTTCCGTTTGGTGTGACAGTAGGTTGTGGAGCGGGCAGAACCGTCACACAAACCGGCAGGGAGACAGACGAACAATTATTTGCATCAGTGACAGTTACGGTGAAGCATCCTGTATTGGATACGGTGATGGTCTGATTGGTTGATCCATTAGACCAGCTAATGCCCGAAGCAACGGAACTGGTAATATCTAAACTAGAGCCGGGACAGATGCTGGTGTTACCCTGAGGCACCGCAACGGGAGTTGGAGGATTGGGATTAACAGTTACCGAAATTGGCTGAGAAGATGAGGTACATCCATTAGGTGCAGTGTAGGTAACGAAATAAGAGCCTGCTGCATTGGCCACGATTGCATTACTGGTATCGTTGTTTGACCAGGTATTACCGGTCAGGTAACTTGAAGTAAACGTGACGGAGCTACCGGAGCAGAAGGTGGTGTTACCGCTGGTTGTGACAGACGGAGCTGCCGGAGTTGGAAGCACATCCACTGTTGTAGTATCAGAGCTCGTTACGCAGCCCGCAAGGTCAGTGAGCGTTGCGAAATAGTCACCAGACTGACTTACATAGAGACTCTGGTTCGTTGAAGCATCAGACCAGACAACACCGCTAACATCCGAAGTGAGATTCACAGAATCACCCTGACAGAAGGTGGTATTTCCTGAAACTGTGACAACCGGAACGGTTGGTCTGTGATTGATGCTAAGGGTAAACGGACCAGTGTTGTTGTTGAAGCCCTGAACCAGGATATAGTAGGTTTGACCTGCAACAGAGGCCCAGGAAATACCTGACTGGGTGCCGCATGAGTCATCATTTCCGGCGATACAAATCAGGTTGGAGCAATCTCCGGAGTAAATATTCAACTTGGAGTCGTAGGTGGTACCGGTACACATACTTGCTGTGATTGAGTTTCCATTACCGATTACCGAATACCAGAGACCAGGTGCAGAAATACTTGTTCCGCATGCACCAACGTTCGCTGCTTCAGGATTAGCGAAGCTGGTATTTCCACTTACACTTTGATTACAGCCGATAGCGATAGCTCCGGAGCAATCATCATTGACAGGCGGAGGAGGAGTATCGTAGACGCAGATTGTAAATCCGGTTGTTGCCGGAATTCCCAGATCCCAGTCATAAACACGTATATAATAGGTGTTACCAACCGTTAAGCCATTGAGCTGTGCAACTTCAACCTCCCCTGCAAAAGTTGCATCTTCACAAACCAGGGCAGTACCATTACAAGCTGTAAATACCTGAACAACCGCATCGAATCCGGAGCTTCCGGCCACCTCAACAATAGGGTTGGTGGAAGTTGCCACGAAGGAGAACCATACATCATCATTAGCGGTTCCCGAACAACCCGCAAGAGACTGCGTTGCGTTGGTAACTGAATCGGCCGTGGGGTTACATGCCGACTGCTGGGTAAGCATCATTGCAGTTGAGCATTCATCATTGTCAGCAACAACAAGCGGAGTACAGTTTAAGGAGGCTACGTAGTTGTTTCTTCCGCTTCCACAAGGATATCCATTGAAAACCTGTGCAGAAACAAAAACCCACCATGTTCCTGCTGCAAGATTGTCAAGAGTGACAACCTGTGAACATTCACCTGTTGAATTGGCAAGGTTAAAAAACTGAGGAGCAGCACAACCTTGAGATGCATCAACAAAACCAATCAAAGCAGGGAAATCAGCATCAACAGTCCATGTAACAGTGCTGGGCTGGGTAAGCGTGAATGTAAACCAGTCGGTGTCACGCGTGTTTGCATTTGCCCATGCTGTTCCGCAAATCGTATCACCGCACGCAATAGGATCGTAGTTAGGGACTGTCATATTACAGCCTCCATTAAGGTCGCTTCCACATGGCTCAGCTTCAACAAGAGCATTGGCAGGACATATCGTATTTCCACAATTTGTAGAGAAGAAAGTAGAGAAGCCAAAACCAATGGTCGTAGAACCGCAATCGGTTTCCACCTGATATTCATAATCAGTTCCGGAGAGCAGCCCCGTAACCGACAGCGTTGTTGCAGGGGCATTAACCACTGTGGGGGTTGACCAGGTTGGAACAGTTGTCGGATCAGCAACCGCCTTGTACCTCACATTGTAGGAAACAGCACCGGCGATGGCAGACCAGTTGAGGTCAGCAGATGTTGTGGTGACGTTGGAAACAGAATAAGAGAAAGGATAAGGACAAGCCGGAGCAGGAATAACCTGAATGGTATAATCCTCCACCTCTCCATAGTTTGTAACACCACATGGGTCAACAATTCCGGTGTAGGTGATTCTCACCCTCATTCTTGTATTACCGAGCAACGCAGTTGGCGGTACGGTTACGATACCATTGTATGGCCCGGTACCAGGGGTATTCAAGATCGTTACCGCTTCACCAGCATCATAAAAATCGCCATCCTGGTTCCAGTCTACCCAAACACCGCATTGATCGGCTGTGTATGTTGGAGGGCCATTGTTAACAACGACGGGATAACCCAGTCCCTGCGCCATCTGCGCAGAAATAGCGGTGTAGTCGGAATAGCCTCCAACAAGTCCACAACCTGTAACATTATTGATGGTACCAACATTCACACCTGAAATAAATTCATCACAGGTTGTTGCCCCGGCCGGACAGTAAACCAAGTTGGCAGCAGTTGTGAAAGATTGTTCCGTACAACCAGCTGCATCACCGGAAGCATTCTTTGGAACCACTTTCCAATAGTAGGTTGTTGATACTGTCAGGGCACCTGTACTGTAGGATGTTCCGGTTTGGTTTGCAGAAACCAGCGGAGGATTGGGTGCGGTTCCGAAGTAAACATCATAGCCGGTTGGAGGCACCCCGGAGCCCGGTGACCAGGAAAGGGTGACGAAAGGATTCACGTTGGTAGCAAGATTTACCGGCGCAAAGTTGGTAGCACATGTCGGAGGACTCTGAGAAGTGATGCAGGAAACTGCTGCCTGCCAGCCTGCCAGGGCAACTGTAGCACTGGAAACAAACTGGATGGTAAGCGCTCCGTCAGGGTTTGTTGCATTTACAATACCGGGAGAGGTTGTTCCTGAATAGGTACCGATAAGAGGTGCGGCTGTCGTTAAACCATCATAGATGGAGAGTACATCCAGGTTAACCTGAGTATTAAACAAAGCAAAATCTAATTGTACAAGACTATTGGCCTGACCAGGGGTAATAGTCAACACGCTGTTCTCAGAATTCTGATAATTGCCATTGATACCACTGTCATAAAATGTTGCAGAGCAAGTGGAAACACTCTGGACCGTTCCCATTACAATGTTGGAGGCTGTACCCGTAGTGAAGGTGTATTCATTACATCCTACCGCATCTCCATTGGCATTTTTGGCAATTACCTTCCAATAATAGGTCGTGTTCGGGCTTAGAGCCCCCGGATTGTAACTTGTTGCAGTCTGGTTCGCAGAAACTAAAGGAGGATTGGACGAAGTACCAAAGTAAACGTCATATCCTGTTACAATAGGGCCTGCACTTGCTTGCCACAATAAATTTACAAGATTGCTTACACCGGTAGCTCCATTCACAGGAAGAATGTTTGAAACGCAGTTTGGAACTGCAGTCGGAGAAATACAGGAAATTTCTGCTACCCAACCAGGTTGGGTAAATGAAAAATCTGAAGTAAATCTGAAAGTGAGTGCGCCATCAATGTTGGTAGCGGTAACAATACCGGGGGAGTTTGTTCCTGTGTAAGTTCCAATCAGCGGCGCCGCGATAGAGGTACCATCATAGATATACAGAAAATCGTATGTATTTTCAATGGAAAATCCGGTAAAGGCGGCCTGAATAGCATTTCCCGCAACAGCAGGATAAATGGTCGAGGTATAAGCCTCATTGTCGAGATAATCTGCGCCAACACCGGAGTCGTAGAAGAAACCATTACAGGTGGTGATGGTAGGGGTGGTTATGACTAAAACAGGCGGAGCATCATAGACGCAAACGTCAAAATTGGGAATAGATGGGATACCCAAGCCAAAGTCATAAACGCGGAAGAAATAAGTTTGACCCACTGTTAGGCCAGACAATAGAGCGGTTTCAGCCTGTCCTGCACCGGCAACGTTAGAACAGGTGAGTGAAATTCCGCCACAGGCATCAAATACCTCTATTACCGCATCGAACAGTCCTGCGCCATCCACTTCAACCACTGCATTTGTGGTTGTTGCAACGAAGGAATACCAAACATCATCGTTTGCTGTTCCAACACAGCCCGCAAGGCTTTGAGTGGCATTAGCCACTGAACCGGGGGTGGGTTGACAGCTTGTATTTTGTGTGAGGCTGATGGCAGCGGCACAATCATCGTTTGCCGCGGTTACAAGAGGTGCACAGCTTAACTCTGCCCAATATGTATTCTTGCCGCTGCCACAAGGATATCCATTAAAAGTAAATGGAGCAACGAAAACCCACCAGGTTCCGGCAGGCAGGTTATCAAATGTTGAAGCCCCTGCACACTCTCCGGGAGTGGTGGTAAGGTTGAAGAATTGTGCAGTAGCGCAACCCTGAGAAGCATCGACAAAGCCAATGATTGCTGGGAAGTCGGACTGAATAGACCATGTCACGGTACTTGGTTGGGTGAGGGTGAATGTATACCAGTCGGTATCTCGGGTTCCACCATCAGCCCATGAAAATCCGCAAACTTTATCACCACAGTTGAGAGACGTATAGCTTGGCACGCCTGTTGAGTTGCAGCCACCATTGTTGTCGGCGCCACATGCTTCATTTTCAGAGATTGCACCAACCGGACAATCCGTATTGGGGCAATTTGTACCAAAGTTAAAAGATGCGCTGAAGTTACTTTGACCATCAGCGGCACAATCTGCTGCCACCTGAATCTCATATTGACCATTCGGAATTAATCCGGTAAGCACAATTTCTGAAACAGATACAGCAGTTGGATTTGCCCAGGTGGACACTGTGGTGGGATCTGAAATCAGTTTGTATCTTACTAGGTAACCTGATGATGCATTGACGATATCAGCCCAGTCGATGGTGGAGGTCACCGAACCGCCTGCGGCAAGATTTAATCCTGTTGGAGTAGAGCAAGGGGGCGGAGGCAAAAGGTTTACGGTATAATCTTCTACTTCCCCCCAATCGGCAAATCCACAAGGATCAACAAGACCGGTGTAGGCTATTCTGATTCTCATCACTGTATTACCCGGGGTGACAGAAAGTGGGGGATTTACAATAGCAGTGTAAGGACCTGCACCGGGAGTACCATTCACAGTTACCGCCTCGGTAATCGGATCAAAAGAGCCATCTCTGTTCCAGTCAATCCAGACTCCGCATTGATCCTGAGGATATAGATTAACCCCATTTGCAATGGTCACCGTATTATCAACTCCAATTTGCATCGGTATACTAAGGATAGAAAAGTCGGTGTAGCCGGCAACTCCGCATGGAGAAGGATTGGAAAAGGCTCCGACCTGAACATTGGCAATAAACTCATCACAAGCGATAGCACTTGAACCTGCTGCGCAGTAACAATTGAACCATTGATTGGCCTGAACCATCACTGATGCGGAAGAGGCAGATCCTGTTCCACAAGTGAGTACACAACGAAAATAGGTATCAGTTGCAATGGATGTTGTGTAAGACGGATTTGTTGCACCTGCGATATCGGTCCATGCAAGATTATCCGGAGAGGATTGCCATTGGTAGGTTTGACCTGTTCCTAAGGAGTTTCCTGATAGAGATAGGGAAACGAGGTCAGAGGGACATGCACTTGTTAAAGAGGCAATCGTCTGACCGGCAGTTGGAGGATCAACACAAGGAATATTTGAAGAAGTTATGATAAAGGCAATATTGGGCCTTTGAGCAATAGGTGCGCCCAAAGAAATCAGATTACTGGCGCAGACCCCGCCTAAGTCGGCAGAATAGAAGATACTTGAATTGAAGGTTGTAACCGACTGTCTTACTCCGGCATTGAAAGTGTAAGATGAGTTATTGAAACATGTCTCAACAACAATGTTGCTTACCCCATCCCATGTGAAGGGTGTGATAAAATTGTGAATGTTCCAACCAAGTGTCTCGGTATAGGAGGCCGCTGAAAAAACCGAGGTTAATCCTGTTTCCCATGTCTGCAGGTTGGCCACCGGGGTGCTGCCGATTTTTACCTCAAAATTGGAAAGAGCCACCCCATTGACTGCGGCAACGTCGAATCCAATTGCGGAAACATTTCCTGCTGTGGCGCCCAGGGCCTGCAGTTCGGCTGCTGTTACCAGGAACTGATTGCGGGCTCCCCAGAAATAATTTCCGTAAGGCGCCGGATATTCCATAATGTCATTGACAATATTGCCATTACCAACATTATAGGTAACGGGTTGTGCTCGAAGTAAGCCTGCGCAAAAAATGAAAAGGGACGCCAGTAGCATTCCCCAATTTTTCTGATGTAACATTTTCGTCATCTTTTCGGGTTTGGTGGAAGTTTATTTTGATTGAACCTGCTTAGGTTCGGAGAATTTTGCGTTAACCAGTTTTGAGATTTCAGCCTCGGAGTATCCGCGCGATCTCAGGGCATCAGCGAACTTTTGCTTTTTAATTGCCAGGGACTTTTCGTTGGAAGCAGCCTCCTGAGCAGCATCAGATGTAGCTTTCAGAGAAACAGCAGGAGGGTTGTCTGCAGATACCTGTTTATTGGTTGAATTTTGTTTCTCTTTAGAAATACCCTGTTCCTTGGTTGCAGTTCGTTTCTGCTCTGCTGCCACCGGCTGAATGGCAGTTGCAGCCATATTTTCGGTTTTGCTCATTTCTGAGGCGGAACCTGATGCGGCCGGCTTCCTGACCGTAACCGGAGCTTTGGCTGAGGTATTGTAATGGGCATTTTTGTCAGTACGGACCGGTTTTTGCTTTTCGCCCTGACCCTTAGAAGGTTCAGCAGATTGAGCATTCACAGTTCCGCCCAAAAGCAGAAAAGCTACAGCAACAAGACAAACCTTGCCAAGCCGCAACAAATTGGATTGTGGTGTATTCATGGTGTTCAAATTTTCAAAAGAAACGGCCTAAGGTAACATCAAAAAACAAATCCCCGCATTCAAGAGATTAATTTTTGACTAAAAATGAATACCTGAAAAATATAAATGCAGGAAATCTGCATTAATATGATGCAGAGAAAACGCCTCAAAAAGAAAGTCCGGTTGGACTAAAACTGCAAATCAACCATTTGCCTGTTACCTTCTCTGAGGAAGCTAACCTTGGTTTTGTCTCCTTTGGAGAACTTGCCAAGAGCCTTCATGTAGGCCTGCATCGAGGTCGTTTCGATTTCGCCAATACCAAGTATGATGTCACCCTTGTTAAGACCGGCATTAGAGGCTGGCCTCCCTTTCGTTACGGCATCAATCCTTACCCCTGGTCCTTCAAAGGTATAATCAGGCATAATGCCGAGCGTTACTTTGAATGATGGGGTTTCCTGTTTTGGATTTCTTGTTGGCGTGAAAACCAGAGATTTTTCCGAAGCTACAAGTTCCAAAACCAGATAAATGTAGCGTAGAACCTCCTCCTGACCTGCCACATTGATTTTTTCAGTGTCATCGGATGGCTTATGGTAATCCATATGCTGACCGGTGAAAAAATGCAGAACGGGAATGTTTTTAAGGTAAAAGGAGGTGTGATCAGATGGCCCAATGCCAGAGCTGTCAGTAATCAGTTTCAGGTGCCCGCCGGTAGTTTGTCTTACCCCCTCCAGAATAGAAACCAGGGGCGGAGAAGTTCCCACACCGTAAACCATTATTTTTTTTGAGGCGCTATCGAGGCGGCCAATCATGTCCA
>JBIIMV010000032.1:0-8423 GCA_044337805.1 Bacteroidia bacterium | reverse complement strand
GGTGATGATTGGCTATGTAAGCGGAAGACAATGTATCGTGGTGGCCAACGATGCCACCGTGAAAGCAGGTGCCTGGTTCCCCATCACCGGAAAGAAAAATCTCCGTGCCCAGGAAATAGCCATGGAGAACCGACTGCCCATCATTTACCTGGTCGACAGTGCCGGCGTCTTTCTGCCTCTGCAAGATGAAATCTTTCCCGATAAAGAGAATTTCGGCCGTATCTTCCGTAACAATGCCATGATGTCTTCTATGGGCATCATCCAGATAGCCGCCATCATGGGCAGCTGTGTGGCCGGTGGCGCCTACCTGCCTATCATGAGCGATGAAGCCATGATTGTTGACAAAACAGGCTCCATCTTTCTTGCCGGCTCTTACCTCGTGAAAGCCGCAATAGGAGAGAGCATAGACAATGAAACACTGGGTGGTGCTACCACACACTGCGAGATTTCAGGTGTTACCGATCACAAGTGCGCCAATGATCAGGAGTGTTTAAGCCGTATCAGGTTTTTGATGGATAAGCTGGGCACCTTCGAAACGGCAGGATTTAATCGCGCCACACCGAAAGCTCCGAAACTAAATCCCGAAGAGCTCCTTGGCATCATTCCCGACACCCGCGACAAAGCCTACGACATGCACGAAATCATTTACCGACTGGTAGATGATTCCGACTTCCAGGAATATAAAGAGAAATACGGGCAAAGCATCGTATGTGGCATCGGACGCATCGACGGCTGGGCCGTGGGCATTGTAGCCAATCAGCGAAAAGTGGTGAAAAGCAAGAAAGGGGAGATGCAGTTTGGCGGGGTGATTTTTTCAGACTCTGCCGACAAAGCGGCAAGGTTTATCATGAACTGCAACCAGAAGAGAATTCCTCTGGTTTTCCTGCAGGATGTGACAGGGTTTATGGTGGGTTCACGCTCCGAACACGGCGGGATTATTAAAGACGGAGCCAAGCTGGTAAATGCCATGGCCAATTCCGTGGTTCCCAAGTTCACCATCATTTTAGGCAACTCCTTCGGAGCAGGTAATTATGCCATGTGCGGCAAGGCCTACGACCCCCGGCTCATCATGGCATGGCCTACCGCCCAGCTAGCCGTAATGGGTGGCAGTCAGGCGGCAAAAACCATGCTCCAGATTCAAGTGGCCACCCTCAAAGCGCAGGGAAAAGAGCTGCCCCCTGAAGAAGAACAGGAACTGCTGAAGAAAATCACGGAACGCTATCAAACGCAGATGTCACCTTACTACGCCGCCTCCCGACTGTGGGTGGATGGCATCATTGACCCACGCAGCACACGCAGCGTGATTTCAATGGGTATAGAAATGGCCAATCACGCACCGATTACCCGCCCTTACAACGTCGGAGTTATTCAAACATAAAAGTTGAAAACTCTGATGAAAATCATTTTCTGAAGAGAAATATTTTGTTTTCTTTGTGGACTAAGATTTTTAAAATTGAAGTTCAATAAGGCAATAGCCGGATACCACATGCTCATGATCCTGTCTGAGGCAGACGGGCATTTCGATAACTATGAGAAAAGACTCATCGGGGAATATATCAAGTTTTCTTTTCCCGTACCCATTGATCTCGATATAGAAAACGAAGCCTTATCGAGCCTGCCCGCTGAATTGTACATGGAGCATTTCCTGAACGTGGCAAACGATTTCTATTGGGATTCAACACCTGCCGAACGCAACCTGTTTATTAAATTCGCCTATACCCTTGCCAGGGCCGACAGAAAAATCTCCAGAGAAGAGAACCGCTACATCGATGCATTGTACATTCAATGGGACATTCAGGCCGAAGAAGCCTGATACTTATTTTAGGCCTAAAAAGCCCTTTAATTTAACATTGGAAACAGGAAAAACAATTATCTTCGGCGCTCCATGCTGAAAACCGGGTTTCGCTTTTTTTTCGTCGCTGTTTGTTTCTTATTCTGCATGCGCTTTCATGCAGGCGCACAGACTCTTCCCGCAGGCAAAGACACCCTGTTTTCCATCATCGGTTCCGACTCGCTCTACTTCGGAAATAAACCGGGCTACCTGACCACCTCCCTGGTGTATGGCTTCCCCGGAAACTTTGCCATCAGCGCAGGTTATGAAAAACCCTTCCGAAGCAAAAGGGTGACCATCAAACTCCCTAAAGGAAAAATTAAGATCAGAGAGGCCGACTATAACCTCAATCTTCAACTCTATTTCTACCGTGAACCAAATTTCCAGTCTGCCCTTTGGATTAACCCAGGCTTTGGAATCAGACACCAGAAAAAGAAATGGTTCTACTACGAAACCATCATCCATCTCGGGTATTTCAGAACTTTTTATGATGGAAGTGTCTATCTGGCTGACAAGGCTGGTAACCTCACCGAAAAATCTCTTTTCGGACGACGCTATTGGACCCTTGGTGTTTCTCCTACTTTCGGTGCCAACATGGAGCAACTGAACAAGAAACACCGTTACGCCTATTTCGTAAAGCTCAACCTATGGGCCATGTATCCCTTCTCGAATGTCCTCGTTCCCCAGGCCATGGCAGAAGCAGGTATCAAATTCCATCTCAAAGACTCTGAAACAGGTATCCTCCGAACAGGATTCTATGTCAAGGAAAAAATCAAGAAACCCAAGAAGAAGGAAGAAGAAAAAGTCAAACCGAAAAAGGGATGGAAAAAGCTGAAATCGGTGTTCTGATGGTTTCAAAAACGCGTGCTCTCCGCCCCGTTGTGCTTGGAATGGAGAAGCTCTGTACATTATCTAAATTCTTTATCTTTGCTTAAATGAAAGCTTCGGCCACAGCAAACCATCATCTCCGCAAGAGCAAGCAGCTTACCCTATTGTTCTTTATGGTTTGTGCAACTTTCCTTTCCTGCAGAAAGGGGCCTGGCATCATCAGCGAAAATGCTGACGATCTGTTCTGGATAAGCTCTGAAAATGCCGATATGCCGGTTTGGGTGAAAGGCAATACCGCCTCGGGGGTTATCATCCTGCTTGTGCAGGGCAAACCGGGTGAAAGCTCTTACGGATATTCAGGTAGCTCTTCTGCCATGCTCAGACAGAAATACGCCATGGCTTTCTGGGATATGAGAAATTCAGGCATGGCTGCAGGCAATGCAAACACGGCTTTCATGAACCTGCCCACCGTAGGAAACGACCTCGCGCTGGTGCTAAAAGTGCTTAAACAACGTTACAACAACCCCAAAATTTTTCTGTACGGTCATGGCTTCGGAGGCTTTCTCGGCTCAGCATATCTGTCAGGTGCAGGTTCTGAAGAATATGTAACAGGTTGGATTGAGGTGGCCGGACATCATAACGTGCCCCTTGCCAATTTCCTCTCGAGAAAAAAACTCATGCAAACAGCAGACAAGGAGATTGCCGCCGGAAACAATGCCGCACGCTGGCAAACCATTAAGGATTTCTGTTTAAGCACTGATTCTGTTGTTTCCGACGTTCTGCAGGCTGCCCAGCTGCACGAATACGCCATCGAAGCCGAAACATTAACCGGACTCGGAGACAATACCTTCAAACAGGAATTCAACAATCCTTCCGGTTCGCTCTATACCCTCGCCAATATCTACAATTACGAGAACTCGGCGCCTGCCTTACCCTTCCGAAGAAGAATCAATGAGGCAACAGCCAACATGTCTCCCTTCCTTTTCAGAATCAAAGTTCCATCACTGCTTATTTACGGTGAAAAAGATTTCTCTGCTCCCGACTCTCTCGGCAGAAATGCCATGTTTTACCTCGGAAGTGCTGAAAAAGAACTTATCACATTCCCGAATTCCGGTCACTACCCAATGAACGATAATCCTGATTTGCTTCAAACAGAAATCATGGAATTTATTGAGAAAAACCGCTAGAAATTATTGTATTAAAACCTGAGCATTCTGCCCATATGTCAGATAACATGAACAGACTGAGGTTTTCAAAAGGAGAAGCAAGGCTCCTCGAAGATGGCGTGATTGAAAATGTCATCTTTGACTATGCCTCTCTGGAATGCGAAGATGTGCTTACCTTCAGAGACTTCAACCAGACCCTCGCAAAAAAAAACAACCCTTATGTTGTTCTGGTCGAGTCAGGTGTTTATACATCCATCTCGGAACAGGCACGAAAACTTCTCGCAAGCCGTGAGTTCAAACAGTTTGTCGTTGCAAAAGCACTCATTGCCCAGAATTTCGCCCAGGAACTTGTTATCAATTTTTACCTCAGGGTGAACAAGCCTGCCATAGAAACCAAACTCTTCACAAAAAGAACAGCTGCCCTGCAGTGGCTTAGAAAAAAACTGCAGGATGCAGAGGACAATACTTAATTCCCTATTTTCGTATAAAGATCAACTTTATGCGAAAACTCTTTACCCTTCTTCTTCTTCTAAGCCTCGGAACCAGGGCTCAGTATTATTGCGTGCCTTATCCTACTGCAGGTCAGAATCCGGGCGCACTTAACAACGACGATGAATATCCCGTTGGAAGTGGCTTATCAACAACCTGGACATCCATACACCCCGGCAGCGCCGCTACACCGGCATGGTCGCCACAACAATCCATTCCCTTTACCTTTCAGTTTAACGGTGCGCCTGTCAATAATTTCTTCGTCAGCACCTCCGGAGTGCTAACATTCTCTGCCACACCCGGAACAGCACCTGCCTATGCCAATCAGGTGATTCCAAGCACCCTGATTCCCGACCAGTCTGTGATGGCCTGGGGCATTGAAGGAACAGGCTCAAACGACAATATCGTAAGAAAGTTATTTGGCAATGCGCCTAACCGTCAGCTTTGGATTATGTTCTCAAGCTACACCGTAACCGGCTCTTCTTCTTATCAGTATTGGTCTATTGTGCTTGAAGAAACAAGCAATAACATCTATGTTGTTGATCAGCGCTGCAGCAACCCCAGCCAGGCCGGCGTAACGATTGGCATTCAGATAGACCAAAGCAATGCGCTTTGCATCGGTAACACCAACAACATCTCATCGCTGGCAGGAACAAATTTCAAGCCCGCAGATAACGCATATTACATGTTCGTGCCTGGCACGCAGCCCGCCAACGACGCTCACCTGCTCAACATCTCAACCTACGAATATCAAGCCCTGCCTAACGCACCCTTTACTCTGGAAGGAAACATCCATAATGCAGGCTCTTCCAATATCAATTCCATGGAAATCAGCTACGCCATCAATGGAGGAACAGTGGTGAACAATGTAATTTCAGGATTGAATATCGCCCCGGGAACCTCTTCTGCCTTTGCCTGCACCGTACCCTGGAATCCATCCGCAGCCGGAGCATATACCGTAGAAATGGCTGTGGCAACCGTGAACAGCAATGCCGACCTTAACACCACAAATAATACGGCAACAAAAACAATCAATGTTGTTCCGGCATTAACGCAGCTAACTCCGCTGTTTGAAGTATTCACCTCTTCAACTTGCAGTCCGTGTGCGGCAAGTAATCCCATTCTCGATGCACTGCTCGATGCCAATCCAAACAAATTTACCTGTGTGAAATATCAGATGGATTTCCCCGGAACAGGCGACCCTTACGTGAACGCCGATGGTATCACAAGGCAATCTTATTATGGCGTAACCGGTATTCCCGATATCAGACTGGATGGAACTCAGGATATCTCTGCAGCTGCCTTCGGACAGCCTGATTTTGATGCTGAGTATCTAAAGCCTGCCTTCATGAACATCAATGCCACATGGAGTATCACCAACAAAACAGTTACCGTGAATGCAGCGGTAAACGCATTAACCGATATTTCAGGTACCAATCGTTTGTTTATTGCTGTGGTGGAAAATCCTACAGTTGGCAATGCCGCTACAAACGGAGAAACAGAGTTTCATTACGTGGAACAAAAGATGCTGCCTAACGGAAATGGCAATACTCTTGCGGCCATCATGAATGGCGTTCCGCAAAACATCTCGGCAACATACACTTTTCCCGATACAGCTAAAGTCGAGAATTTCAACAACCTGCTCGTCGCAGTCTGGGTTCAGAATGTAAACACCAAGTTAGTTCATCAAAGTACTTTTGCTACCAAGGTTCTCGGCAGACAAGAATTTGAAACGCCTGCAGGAGGCATCGTCTCTGTCTATCCAAATCCTGCCGGTGAGCAGCTCACGCTTGCCTATCAACTTCATAAAGACCAACAAGTCAGCATCTCTTTGGTGAACATGTTGGGTGAGGTGGTTTGGCTTTCCGGAGAAATGAATGGGGGCCACGGGCTAAACAAACAAGACATTAACCTGTCAGGTCTTTCTTCCGGTGTGTATTTCGCCGATCTCAGTATTGGCAACAACCACTATAGAACCCGCTTTGTAAAACAGTAGGCTGCACGGAATTTTTTAAGAAAGAGGGACAAAAAATCCCTCTTTTTTTTTGACTATTTTTTGTGGATAACCGGCGGCTTAATGAAGGAGCTCTGTCACAATATTTTTTAATTTTATGCAAAATTCCAGCCATGAAAAAAATTGTTTTACTCCTGGTAACCTCGGTTTTCGGTCTTTCATTCCGGATTTGGGCGCAGCCTGTAATTATCAGTCCTGATGCCGCTACCTATGAGCAGATGAAAATTCAGGGTAAAATTCCCTCAGATGCTATTATCATGAACCCCGCCAAACAGGCCATTTCATACGATAAATCATACTGGGAAAACCTGCAACAAAGGAGTCCTCAGGGTGGCTCGCCCAACCTGTCCTGTAACTGTATGTTACCCATCGATGCGAGCTATACGGTTGCACCATTTACCAACGGCAGCCCTCCTGATTACCGCAATGATGATGGTTCAACAGCAGCCATTTCCATCCCATTCGGCTTCTGTTTTTATGGTACCACCTACAATGATTTGTACATCAACAACAACGGCAACATTAGTTTCGGATCTTCCTACGGAACGTTTTCCTCTACAGGCTTTCCAAATTCAGGCTTTGTCATGGTTGCTCCGTTCTGGGCCGACGTGGATACCCGCGGCGCACTGAGTGGACTGGTCTATTATAAAATCACTGCCACACACATGATTATTCGCTGGGAGAATGTTGGTTACTTCAGCAGCCAAACCGATAAACTCAATGATTTTCAGCTCGTCATCACAGATGGCACAGACCCGATTCTTCCTCCCGGAATGAATATCAACTTTTGCTATGGCGACATGCAATGGACCACAGGTTCTGCCTCCAGCGGTGTGAATGGCTTCGGCGGTACACCTGCAACCGTAGGTGCCAACAAAGGTGACGGCGTAAGCTTCTTCCAAATGGGACGATTCGACCAACCCGGAGCTTCCTATGATGGTCCTTATCTCACCAGCGATGGTGTTTCATGGCTCGATAACCAAAGCATGTTTTTCAATGTATGCAGCAGTACCAACATCGCCCCTGTGGTATCCGGTATCTCCGTCTGCGATACCATCACAGTTTGCGGTAACGACACGCTCATTATTCAACCCTTGTTTCTTTCGCCTGAAATCGGACAAACAACCTCGGTAACAGTTACTCCAAATAACATCCCGGGCGTCACTGTCCTTACCTCTAATCCGGGTAACACCGCCACCGCCACCATACAGGTTGTAGCAGCACAGGCACCTCCGGGAGTGACCTATCTCACCATCTCAGGAACAGACGATGGTACACCCGCTCAGACTTCATCCGTTACCATTGCGATAAACATCGATACAACAGGGCTTTCCGCACTGAATCCTGTTATTTCAGGCAATACGGTAATTTGTGCCGGCACACCCACCACCTTAAGTGTACCAAACATCTACTCCAGCTACTTGTGGAGCACCGGCTCTACTTTTGATACCACAACGGTAACACAACTCGGCCCCGTCTGGCTTACGGTAACCTCACCTAACGGATGTACGGGATCTGCTCAGGTTGAAATTGTTCCGCCCGCAAACACGCCTATTCCTGATATCAGCGGTGACTCTCTGATTTGCCTTGGTTCTACCACTGTGCTTACTTTGGTGAACGCTGCTTCATTCTCTACCTTCACCTGGCCAGATAACACCTCCAACCCAACCTTTACCTCAGGAATTGGAACCGTTATTCTTACCGCAACAGATTTTAACAACTGTACGGTAACCGAGACATTCACTATCAATCAGGATACCACATCTGCACCTTCTGCAACGATAACAGGCCTCCTGACCGTATGCACCGGCGGGCAAACGACCGTTGGATTCACCACTCAGGATTCATTAAGCACCTGGCAATGGAGCACAGGAACATCAACTCCTCAAATCAGCATCAGTGCCGGAAGCTATAACCTCTCTATTACAGACACCTCAGGATGTTCTTCTGTGATTCCTTTCAATGTTAGCGTTGATCCGACTCTCGATCCTGACCCTTTGATCAATGGTATTCTGACTGTTTGTACCAATGGCTCTACCCAGTTGTCACTCGATAATCCCGGGCAGTATCAAAGCTACTCATGGAGCAATGGAGC
>JBIIMV010000031.1:0-8433 GCA_044337805.1 Bacteroidia bacterium | reverse complement strand
AAAGTGAGTTGAAATACAGCCTTGGCATCACCCATGACCCCGAAGGAAACATGTGGGTTGGAACCCGATTGGGCGTGACTTATATTCCGGCAGCAAGAGTGAAGCAGCCCTTGTCGGTTTCAAAGCAAAATCGAAAAGATACCACCATCATGAAGTTCGGATATGAAGATGGATTTCTCGGAATTGGCTGTAACAGCGATGGCATTTTCTTCACAAACACAGGTGAGCTGTGGGTAGGAGCCAACGACCGCCTGACCATCATCAAGCCCCGGGAGTTATTTCCACAGCTTGTTCCTCCCAATATCAAGCTTACAGGCGTCAGATTAAATGATCAGAAAGTAAAAGCGGAATTTGCGAAAAAGCGCAGGAGCGCTGATCGCTACCCCAGGAAAGTAAAGATTGAGGGCATGCTGAGCTATGATGGATTGAGTCCGTGGTATCGTGTTCCCCAAAAACCTGTTTTGAGTCATAGTAACAATTTTCTGACCTTCTGTTACATCGGTATCACCACCTATCAACCCGCTCAGGTCAGGTATTCCTATCGGCTAGATGGTGTAAACAAGGAGTGGAGCAGCCTGACGAGCCGAACCGAGGTAAGTTATGGTAATCTCCCGGCAGGGGAATATACTTTCAGGGTGAAGGCGCGCAGCAGTGCCGGCATATGGAGCGAAGAAATAACATACTCCTTTACCATACTTCCACCCTGGTGGAGAACATGGTGGGCATACGCCTCATATGTATTGGCCGCATTGGCCTGTATTTTCGCTATTATTCGCTGGCGTGAGCGTGCATTCAGAGCCAGGCAGCAAGAATTGGAAGTGAAGGTAGATGAGGCTACCGTATTGATACGCCATCAAAAAGAAAGCGTTGAGGAACAAAAGCATCTCGTAGAAAAGAAAAACCGCGAAATTCTCGACTCCATAGAATACGCAAAAAGAATTCAAACCGCTATTCTTCCTCCACCTCGCATCGTAAAAGGTTTTCTGCAGCATTCCTTCATTCTCTATATACCCAAAGACATCGTAGCCGGTGATTTTTACTGGATGGAGAGTGTGGATGAAATGGTGTATTTTGCCGCTTGCGATTGCACAGGCCATGGCGTTCCGGGTGCTATGGTATCTGTGGTGTGTAACACGGCACTTAACCGCGCAATAAATGAGTTTTCAGAACGTGAACCCGGAAAGATATTTGATCGTGCCAGAAGCCTTGTACTCGAAAATTTTTCTAAAAGTGATGAAGAAGTGAAAGACGGCATGGATGCCTCTCTCTGTGCATTCAATCTGCAAACCATGGAGCTTTTCTGGGCAGGGGCCAATAATCCCTTGTGGATCTACCGCGCTCAGCAAAATATGATAGAAGAATTCAAAGCCGATAAGCAGCCGATTGGTATGACACATGAACAGAAAGATTTTACCACGCATCGTATAGCCCTGTATCACGGCGACATCATCTATCTTTTCACCGATGGCTATGCCGATCAGTTTGGAGGTGCTAAAAACAAGAAATTAACCAAGGCCAAGTTCAGGGATTTGCTGCTGAGCATTGCGTCTCTAAACATGGAAGAACAAAGAATGCGGCTGCTCAATTTTCACGAAGAATACCGGGGCAACAATGAGCAGGTAGATGATATTTGTGTATTGGCGGTGAGGATTTAGATAGGCCGTTTCTCGTTTACCTGCTTCTTTGGCTACATCATGATGCCTGTTGCGCCTGCCTGTGAATCTTAATTTGATTTAAACCCTTGCGCACAGTCTCTTAAACTCGCAGTAGCCGCAGCGTTCTTCGTCGTCGGTCTGAACAAAATCCTGTTCTTTATCGAGCATCTCAGCCACGAGATTTGACACATAATTTTCAAATTGGGTTATACTTTCTTGATCGTCTTCAATCGCCAGAATTAAAATACCGTCTGAAGGTTTTTTGACAGAGAGAATACCTGCAGATGTATTTTTCACATTGTGCATTTTCTCATACATCCAGCGGTACATCATCAACTGAAAGGCCTTGTCTTTGAACTCTGTGCTAAAATCTCCGACACTCTTGAGTCTGAGGTCCTTCTTATCTGCCTTGCCTGTTTTGTAGTCAACAACGGTGATGTAACCAGCAGCTTCCTCAATTCTGTCGGCCTTGCCACGAAATTTTATGTTTTCTCCGTGCAGGCTCAGTGTTGCTTCAAGATTTTCTTCAACTGACAATATGCGTATGGCTCTTCCTGCATTGATTCTGTCAATGTCGTGGTCTATTACTTTTCTCACCAGGGTTTCTGACATCTCTTTCAAAAGCAGGTTCTTTCCTCCGCTGAGGTCTGCATGCTCAAAAGCTTCTTTTATTCCGGCTTCAACCAAATTATTGATGTTTTGCTTGGCTTTGTTGAGTGCAGCTATACTGAGGGGCTTGCCAATATCTTGCTGATAAATATGCTCGAAGGTGAAATGCAGGGCGGAACCCAGGGTGTCGGGCCCCAGCACGCTATTCTGTTCAGCGGCCTCCTGCAGCCGTAAAAGATACCTGAGGTAAAACTGCAAGGTGCAGTTGCGGTAGCTGTTCAGTGCCGTTGGAGATAGGCCATAGCTGAGCCTTTCTCTGATTGCCTGTATGGCCCATTCACTTTTTGGGGCCTTGACCGGGCGCTGTTCGCTCGCCACTCCAAGACTCTTTCTGACTCCATGGCTGATGACGGCTCCTTTTACTTTTTGCGGCCATTCAAATTCAAGCTGCTGGATGTAGCGGCTTTTTTCTCCGCTCCCGAAGGAGTCAATTTCTGTATTGTAAATGAGCACCACCTCTTCCGGATGCTGGAGCATGCGGTAAAAGTGATAGGCGAATACCGATTCCCGGTCTGAGCGCCCGGGTAGCCTGTACAGCTGTCTGATATCGAAGGGAATGAAGCTGGAGGGCTGCGCAGGTGCAGGCAATTGTCCTTCGTTTGCTCCAACCAGTATCACTATGTCGAAATCGAGGTTTCTGGATTCCAGCAATCCCATAACCTGCACCGCCGCCGCAGGATCACCCTCTACAGGTATTCTCAACTCTCTGATGGATTGCTGCATCCAGCGCTTTCCGAGAAAAGGATCAGGTTCTTCTGTCGGCAGGCCTTCGGTTTCTTTCAGATAATGATCGATTGCCGTAATGGCAAGTCCGGTTGCTATACTCCGCTTATCGTATGTTTTTTTAATGTAGTTCTCGTTATAAAAATGCATGAGTAAGGCTCTGAGTTTTTCTACCCAGGTACGGGTGTTTTCTCGTTTGCCATACATAAAGGTGCTAAGCCAGGTGAACAGTGTTTCTTCGCTGCATGCTGCAAATTCTGTCCGGCCAACAAAGGGCTTTCCGCTTTCTTCAAGGTCACGAATCATTTTGAAGGCTGATGTTCCTCCCATCTCTGCTGCAAGGGGATTTCTGAGTAGTGCGCATAATTCGGCTGCCGTAAATCCTTTCTTTGCATCATGTTTGAGCCACAACTCCCAGGCAAGGTTTATGAATCCCGCTGCAGGGGTAAGGGAAAAGGGTATCCCCGGCGAGAAATTAAGGGTTATGCCTTCAGGCAGCACATGTGCCAATGCCTGCTCTGCCTGCATGCCGGCTGCTACCAGGGCTATTTTTTTTTCGGGGTATCTGCTCCTGAGCTCTGTTAGTGCCTCTGCTGCGGCAAGTGCCTGACCACTGAGGCCGGGGGCCCCTGTGATATGTATTTTCTTCTGAGGGTTTTCCCAACCTCCATGCAGGAGCAATTCGCTGATTCCGGAACTTCCCCATTTGTCGTGGTAGTAGCGTATGTATTTACCGGCTTCATGCTCGAAATTACCGTAATAATAACGGCCTGCATCCCAGAATATCTTCACCTGTCCGGCTTCTGCCAAAACTTCTATCAGCGCTGCTTCTGATGGGGTAAGGGCGTTGAAGCCTGCGAACCAGGTGCGCTTGCCCATGAATCCCTGGCGTTTTATTAATACTTCTGCTGCCTTGCGTTTTACCTGTCCGGCTGTGCCGCATTGTTCTCTTTCGGTGTACGCTTTTACCTTCGCATAAAGTTCGGGTAGTGATTTCCAGAACTCCATAAAGCGCTTTTGAAAGTCGCTTAATGCCTGGCCTGATGGGTTCCACATTTCTATGGCGCGTGCCTCGGAAAGGTAGTCGAACAGTGAGGCTCCCTCGGCCAGATAGTCGTCTATATCATTGAAATCGTCGATGAGGGTCGGTGCCCAGTTCAAGAATTGTTCGAAGCTTTCTGCCTGTCCTGCTTCCTGTACGATGCCGTATAGCGGCACCAAAAACTCTCGTTTACTGAGTTGTCTGTATCCCGATACCTGAGTGGCATAGCTCTCAATGCTCTCCAGTGCAGGCAGCAGCATGGCCTTGCCTGATGTGGCAGTGAGGATGCGCCGAAACACCGACATGGCGCGGCGATTTGGAAACACAACTATATCGGGTGCCTGCCCGGCATTGAAGGCCTTATGGTATTGCGCTGCTAATTTTTCTAAAAATGGTTTTTCCTGTGTCATTTCGCTCTTATGGTGACTAATGTAGCAATAATGCTTCTGTATTTTGATGCGTTCTGAGGTCTTCTGTTTTTAATTATCCTGCCTGTGCGCTGCACCCGTTTGTATTTTTTTAAACCTTGCTTTGCATGCCGCTTTTGTGCTATCTTTAACTCATGCAAGAGCAGGTTTTTCCGCTTTACCGGCGATATTCAGGAACGCAGACCTGGTTTGAAGTGCTCTCTCCGTCTGTCTTTCGTGAACTTAAAATTATGCCGCACGGGTTTTCATTTTCGCTTTTTGAGGCCCGGATTTTGCCTGATCGTAATTATCTTCACGACCTGATAACGCTTTCCCAGCCGGGAATTGTTGCTGTTGATGTCACTGAATTTCTCCAAGCCCTGTCTCATGCTCAAAGCCATCTCAAAGAGATTAAAATTTAGTCTGTTTTTCTTCCTGGTTCTGGCAGGCTGCCTTGCTTTTGCCCAGACACCTGCTGAAAAAACCTTGCTCGCAGATGTGGTGGTGAACGATTCAACAAACTCTATTTTTATTTACTGGAATTCGCCGCTGGGTGCTAATGCCATCAATATTTATCGCAGAACTTCTCCTTCTCAGTCCTGGGGGCCAATTATTGCCACCATGCCGAATGGCGCAAATGCCTATAACGACACCAATGTTACACCGGGAGTGAGGTACGAATACCGTCTTCAAAGGGTGGGCAGTGTTACGGGTGAATGTTACATCTCGGCCGGCATCAACTGTCCGGCTATTGAATACCGCGGAAAAATAATGTTGCTGGTGGATGTAGGCCTGGCAGACTCTCTGACGCTTGAGCTTTTTCAGCTGGAACAGGATCTGATTGGCGACGGCTGGCAGGTGATTCGCCATGATATCAGTACTGCACTCGACCCGCCTAATACCAAATCATTTATCAATGCTGCCTATAATGCTGACTCGCTCAACCTTAAGGCAGTGCTGATTATCGGTCATCTTGCGGTGCCTTACAGTGGTAACATCTATCCGGATGGTCATCCTGATCATCAGGGCGCATGGCCTGCCGATGTTTATTATGCAGACATGAATGGCAACTGGACCGACACCCAGGTTTATGCCAACTTCGCCTCTAATCAGCGCAATTGGAACTTCCCGGGAGATGGAAAATTTGATCAGGATGAGATTCCCTCAAGCCTTGAACTCCAGGTTGGAAGGGTTGACCTCAGTCAAATCAGCAACTTCGGCGATACCTATATCGGTCTCACGCGCAGGTATCTGTCAAAGCTGCACGATTACAGGTTCAAGAATGCGCCTTCTCTCCCCAGGGTGCTTATTGATGATAATCTGGGCTGTTCTTCTGTAGAATGTCTCGGCGTGTCAGGTTATCGTACAGCCAGCGCACTTACAGGCTTTCAGAACATTGCGAACTATGATTTCGCAACGTATCTTACCCTCGATTCCTATCAATGGTCTTTCGGAACAGGGGGCGGTAGTTACGCTTCTTGCAATGGTGTGGTGAATTCTTCTCAGTTCGCTCAATATTCCTTCAAGACAAATTTTGCCTGGTTCATCGGCAGCTATTTTGGCGACTGGGATTATCCGGATAATCTCCTGCGCGCTGCCCTTGCAGCCAACGGTAATTGTCTTGCCAGCGGCTGGGTCGGTCGCCCGGGCTGGTTTTTTCATCACATGGCAATGGGTGAAAATCTCGGCTACTCAGTAAAACTCACTCAAAACAATCTTGTAGATTATGAGACAACATACGGGCAGCGTATGGTTCACATCGGACTCATGGGTGACCCCACCATCCGACAGCATGTGCTGATGCCCGCTCGCAATGCTCTCGCTACAACGCTCACCAGTACGATTAAGCTGGAGTGGGAGAGACCGCTTGAAGATCATATGGGATTTTATGTTTACAGACTTAATCCCGCCAATGGCCGTTATGCCCGAATCTCACCCTTCCTGGTAACGGATACTTTTTTCGTTGATGCCAGTCCCTATAATGGAGCAAACTATTACATGATTCGCTCTGTCGGTCTGGAAAGCGCTTCAGGGGGCAGTTACCTCAACCTCGGACAAGGTGTCTTCTGCAGTGCCTTGATAAATTTACTTTCTGTTGGCCTGTCTCTGGATGATGAGTTTGATTTCAGGGTATTCCCTAACCCAACGGCAGGATTTTTTAACTTAACAATTTCTGCTGCTTTTCCGGCATCCGCAACCCTGCGCCTAAGAGATCTCAGCGGAAGAATATGTATGGAGAAAACCATTGTCCCCTCCATGCCGGGTGAATGGACAGAGCGTATCGATATCAGTGCACTTGCCGCAGGTATGTATGTGGTAGAACTGAACTACGGTACTCACCTGCAAACAAAAAAAATCATCGCAGAAACTCAGGTTCTGCGATGATGAAAAAAAGCTAAACAGGAATTACTTCAGCACTTTGGCAACCAGGTCGGCGGCCTCTCTGAATTCAATAGCAGAATATACCTGCAGTCCGGATTCGTCAATTATCTTTTTGGCTTCTGCGGCGTTTGTTCCTTGAAGTCTGACGATGATGGGAACATGAATATTTCCCATGTTACGGTATGCATCCACAATACCCTGTGCCACACGATCGCAACGAACAATTCCACCGAAGATGTTCACCAAAATAGCTTTCACATTGGGGTCTTTAAGGATGATACGGAATGCCTGCTCCACGCGCTGAGCATTTGCCGTTCCGCCAACATCAAGGAAGTTGGCAGGCTCCCCGCCGGATAACTTAATTAAATCCATCGTTCCCATGGCAAGACCGGCACCATTCACCATACAACCCACGTTGCCGTCGAGCTTTACATAGTTCAGATTGTTTTCTGATGCTTCTACCTCGGTGGGGTCTTCCTCGAGTTTGTCGCGCATGGCTTCATAATCAGGATGTCTGAATAAACCATTCTCGTCAAGATTTACCTTGGCATCAACGGCAATGATCTTATCGTCGGAAGTTTTGAGAACAGGGTTTATCTCGAACAAAGAGGCATCTATGGCCTCGTATGCTTTGTAAAGCGCTGTAACAAACTTAATCATTGACTTAAAGGCATCGCCTTCAAGACCGAGGTTGAAAGCTATCTTTCTGGCTTGAAAACCCTGCAGTCCGACGCGCGGATCGATCTCTTCCTTGAAAATAAGCTCCGGGGTGGAATGCGCCACTTCCTCAATGTCCATGCCTCCCTGAGGTGAATACATGATGATATTTCTTCCCGTTGAGCGGTTGAGCAGCACGCTCATATAAAACTCTTTCGTAGGACTTGCGCCGGGGTAATAAACATCCTGGGCAATAAGTACCTTTCTCACCAGCTTTCCCTCGGGACCGGTCTGGGGTGTTACCAGTGTCATTCCCAGTATTGCTGAAGCTTTCTCTTTTACATCATCGAGAGATTTTGCAAGCTTAATGCCTCCTCCCTTGCCTCGTCCGCCTGCATGCACCTGTGCCTTCACCACCCACCAGCCGGTGCCGGTTTTCTCTTGTAACTCTTTGGCTGCGCTCACCGCCTGATCGGCTGTTTCGGCAAGAATTCCTTCCTGAATGCCAAGTCCGAAACTCTTTAGAATTGATTTTCCCTGATATTCGTGTATGTTCATGTCTGTTCTTTCCGGCGAAAGTAGCCTTTTGCCTTCAAAATAAAAAAAACTGCCCCTTTCCTTTTTGTATTTTCGCGAACTATGGCGCTTATTGATGTCGATCATCTCGTCCGTGAATTTCCGGGGAATCCTCCTGTTAAAGTCCTTAAAGGTCTCTCCTTCAGTGCCCGGGAAAAAGAGCTTATCTCTGTGGTGGGTGCCTCAGGTGCAGGTAAGTCAACCTTCCTTCAGATTGTGGGTACCCTCGATCGTCCCAGCTCCGGATCTGTGCTGATTAACAATACCAACCCTTTCAGTCTTTCTCAGTCGGCACTTGCCAGATTCAGAAATGCCACCATGG
>JBIIMV010000030.1:0-8444 GCA_044337805.1 Bacteroidia bacterium | reverse complement strand
CGAGTTCCGGGCTGCAATCCCATATTTTGACCGTTATCTAAGTCTGAGTGACAGTTTGAACGGGGCGGCGAGATATGATAAAGCCTTGTGTCACTACTATCTTAAGGAATATGAACAAGCAAAAAAAAACTTCCTTGTTGCACGTGCCTCCGGCTACCGCACCAAAGATTGCACTGAATTCATTTCCTTTCTGGGTTATATTGAGGAACAGTTAAGGCAATCAAAAAGAGAATGAAAATTACCGCCATTATCCCCGCGAGATACCATTCGAGTCGTTTTCCGGGAAAACCATTGGTTGAAATACGGGGAAGGAGCATGATTAGCAGAGTAGCAGCCCGGGTTTGCGAATTGCTGCCCCGAGAAAATGTTGTTGTTGCAACTGATGACGAAAGGATATTTCGCCATGTAGAAACTGAAGGTTTTCGTGTTGTTATGACATCAGATCACCATTTGAGCGGCACCGACCGATGCGCTGAAGCTGCGCGCCTGCTAAGCTGTAAAGACGAAGACATCATACTCAATGTACAAGGTGATGAGCCTTACATACGACCTGAGCAGCTATCGGAGCTCATTACCTGTTTTGATGACAGCGAAGTACAAATCGGAACCCTGGTCAGAATGATTGAAGATGAGCATGACCTGAAAAGTCCAAATCTTGTGAAAGTAGTCAGGAATTTGAAAGGCGATGCCATGCTATTCAGCCGAGGTATTATTCCTTTTGATCGTGCTGGGCATCCGAACCCAATACTGAGTAGATTTCCCTATTTGGCGCACATTGGCTTATATGGTTTCCGTATGTCGGTTTTACAAAAGCTTTGTCAGTTACCGGAGTCTGCATTAGAGAAAACAGAGATGCTGGAACAGCTCAGGTGGCTCGAACATGGATATGGAATCCGAGCAGTCATCAGCAAATACCCAAGTTGGGCCGTTGATACCCCGGATGATTTAGGCAGACTACCAGAGGAGTGAGGAAAAAAGTTCAAAAGGCTATCCTACAGCATTTTAACCTAAATCACTTTCGAAAAACCCTGATAGGACTTACTTTTGTAAACTAATGACGCCGCTGGCCGCACATATATCAGCCCTGTTGCACGACAACGATTGTGTCATCATTCCAGGATTCGGAGGTTTGGTAAGTCACTATCAACCGGCGAGGATCCATCCAACCCAACATATTTTCTCCCCTCCGGCGAAGGCAATTGCCTTTAACAGGAATCTATCACAGAACGACGGATTACTTGCCAATCACATATCCGGACTTACCGGCTGCGACTACAAAGAGGCATTAAGTCTTATAGGCAGACAGGTGCAGGAGATACAATTTGCGCTTGAGCAGGGAAAAAACATCAGGATGGAAGGTGTTGGAATGTTCATGCTCGATGTTGAGAAGAACTTGCAGTTCTATCCATCCGAAGAAACAAACTATCTCGCAGACGCATTCGGGCTTGCAGAGTTTCAGAGTCAGGCTATTCTGCGTGATGGCATCAGAGAAAAACAGCCCATTTCGATTGGCGCTCCGGCAAAAAGATCGGAAGAAAAAACCGGAAGAAAAAAGGTTGTCAGGCGTGTTGTCGCACTCGGAACCATTGCCATTGTTTCCGGGATTTGTGCCTTGCCATTTTTATTTCCCGATTCAAAAATCGGCATGCATCAAATTAGCGGATTTTTCAGTAGCGATGCCTCGCAAGCTGGAAAGTTCAAACCAAGAATTGCTGACTTTAAGATAACTGAAGATCCCAATCCGTTATCCTCCGGCAGACAAGGAGAAGTTGCGAGCATTGATTTTCTGAAAGATGGAAGTCCGGCGCTTATTCTTGACAATCGACCCATCGGTGTTGTGCATGCAGACACCACCAAGGCGGTGACCATTGCACCAATAAAAATCAGAGAAACCCGAATTCAAAATTTCGAGATTATTGCAGGATGCTTCTCATTAGAGGGCAACGCGCAGAAATATGTAGAGCAGTTAAGAGCAGAGTTTCCCGAAGTTTCCATTATAGGTAAAAATCTGTCAGGATTATACAGGGTCAGTATTGGATCAGCAAGCAACAGACAAGAAGCAGAGACCATGCTTGCAGGAAGTCGAGAGAAATTGCCTCAGGTCTGGCTTTTATCGAATAATTAAGCTTTCTTACTTTAGTAAGAGTTCTTTATCAGTGCAAATCAAAGACCCTGTTCAAGTCACGGTCTGCATCTGAGTGGCAAGAAACGCATCCATTCCCTTTTTCTTTAAGTCCGTAGAAAACGGTGCCATCGGGTTTATATTCAATCCAGTTCCAACCCGAAGAAGCTGTCGAAGAAGTCGGATTTTTCTCCATAACGGCAATCAGTTTCAGTGCACCATTTTGCTCGTCGAACAACTCTTTAACCACCAGGGATCCCGAAGGGAAAGCGTTATTTTGAGGCAGCCGTCCTGCGTCAGATAGCGCGGCATAGGCAATTCCATTGTAGCGAACCCGGAACCATGCATTGTGTGCAGAAGCAGAGGCAGAACGCAAAATTGTATCATTGTTCATATACCATTTAAAGCCCTTATTATCGGATATGGCATCGAAGATAAGCACCTCGCGACTCTTTACAGGCTCATGCTTACAAGAAGAAAAACCCAATAACATCATAAAAGGCAAAAAGGTGCAGTTAAAGAAATTTAATTTGAAGAGAAAATATTGCATAGAAGAAAGACTATAAAAACTCATTAGATACTGACCACGACAAAAGCGGAAAGCCAGGCCAAAGCCCCCATAAAAAGAAACTGGATAAGCGGCCACTTTAAAGATGCAGTTTCCCTGCGTACCACGGCCAGTGTGCTCATGCATTGGAGAGCAAATGCGTAAAATAGCATGAGTCCAATTCCTGAACGAAGTGTGTAAACGGGTCGTCCGCTATCCGCATGCTTTGCAGCCATCATTCTCTCACGAATACTTTGAACATTTTCCGGATCAGCGGCAGCATAAAGAGTGCTCATAGTTCCAACAAAAACTTCACGTGCAGCAAAAGAGGTAACAATTGCAATACCGATTTTCCAATCGAAACCCAGAGGAGCAATGGCAGGTTCAATGGCACGACCAAGCATACCGGCATAAGATGACTCCAGTTTCAGCTTCGATAACTCAGCATCCTGTTCATGCGGCATTATTTTTTTTTCTGCGACCAGCGTCTTGACATGAGCCTCTGCCCTGACAAAGGCATCACCCGGAGCAAAAGAAGAGAGAAACCAAAGCACCACAGAAATGGCGATAATAACCTTACCTGCATCAAAAATAAACACCTTGACTTTGTCAAAAATGACCAAGGCAACATGGCTCCATTTTGGGAAGCGGTAAACCGGGAGTTCCATGATATAGTAGCTTTTCTCCTTGCTTTTGATTATGTATTTCAACAGCAGTGCTGCCAGCAGTGCTGCGAGGAATCCGATCATGTAAAGTGCAAATAGTGTAAACCCACGCAAATTAAAACCGAGTATTTCCTTATCGGGAATAACCATGGAAATGAGAAGGGTATATACCGGAAGGCGCGCTGAGCAGCTCATAAAAGGAACAACAAGAACCGTAATGAGTCTCTCTTTGTAACCGGAGATCGTTCTCGCTCCCATGACAGATGGAACTGCACAAGCCATTCCGCCCATCAGCGGTATTACCGAACGGCCATTAAGACCAAAACCCCGGAGAAGTTTGTCCATCATAAAACTCACCCTCGCCATATATCCTGTATCTTCCATGACGGCAATAAATGCGAAAAGGAGGGCAATCTGTGGAATAAAGATGAGGACACCGGCAATGCCAGGGATAATTCCATCGCAGAGCAATCTGCTGAACATACCGGGAGGCAAAGAATTACGGATAATTTCAGCGAGGGAAGAAAAAGATGTATCGATCAGGGCCATGGGTGCTTCCGAAAAAGCGAAGACTGACTGAAAGAGCAGGAATTGAATGAAAACAAAAACCAGGAGACCCAAAACGGGATGAGTAAGCCAGCGGTCTAACTTCTCAGCAGGATGAATTTGTAACCTTTCCCTATCGGATTGAAAAATCTGTTTAAGCCAGAGGTCGATGCAACGATATCTTTCAACAGCTTCCTTCACCTGAGCTCTTGAGTTGGTTTTTTCCTGTTGCAGGAAATCGGAGAAAGAACAATTTCCGGAGTCGGCAATGGTGGCGATAGTATCTGACCACACTGAAACTCCACTTCGGAGGGGGCTTTGAGAAATTAAGGATTTCAGTTTTCCGAGGCCATCGGAATTTCTTGCATTAATTGGTACAACAGGAATATTGAGCGTGGCACTAAGGCAATCAAGATCAATCTTAATACCTCTTCGCTGCACCAGGTCTACCATGTTTACTGCCAGCAAAACAGGGAGGCCGAGATCCATGATTTGGGTCAGTAGATAAAGACCTCTGCGTAGCGATGTGCCATCCACCACCACCACCACTAGGTCAGGAAAATCTGAATCTGTGGAATCTGTGAGCACCTTGCAGGTAACCTCTTCATCGATACTTTTTGAGAACAGGCTGTAGGCGCCAGGCAGATCTATCAACTCAATTTTTTGTTCACTGCCCTTATTCTTCATGGCTCCGGAGTGACGTTCCACAGTAACTCCTGGAAAATTTCCTGTTTTTTGGTTCAGGCCGGTGAGCTCATTAAAAAGAGTGGATTTCCCACTATTGGGATTTCCTGCGAGCGCAACCTTCATTACTTTACAAACTTGCTTTCAGGATTAAACAATTCAACGACGATGGTTGCAGCCTCGGCTTTTCTCATGCTGAGCATGGTTTCATCTAGAATCAGCGCGATGGGGTCACCCATAGGTGCGGGAGAAATCATTCTGACTACTTGTCCGGGAAGAAAGCCCATTTCAAACAATTTTGCCGCCAGGTCGGTATCACTATAATCTGCGATTCGGACCGTTTGTCCGGGTTTTACCTTATCAAGTGTTAATGACATGCTCACTAAAGTAAACAAAACAGAAAGCCTGAGGTTTGAGCCTGCGGGAATATACCTTAAATGTGGTATGATTTTCCTTCAGCGGGAGGAGGCACAGCACCTTTAAGGCCCGGGCAGTTGCAGCTTTTACGTTTCCACCACTTGCTTTTAGCTTTTGATGGACGATAGACCTTCTGTGAGCTGCCACAAGAGACCATCATTAATAGGAGCGCCAATGCGAACAACCTTTTCATTTTACAAAGTTACTGATTAAGTAAAGAACGGCGGGGATTTTATTCTATTTTTGGGCTCAGACAATGAACCTGATTTTTCACTGCGGACGGTATTTTATTTTGTTAACCCGGGTTTTCAGCAAGCCCGAGAAATGGAGCATTTACAGAAGGCGCTGGGTTGATGAAATGGATAAACTTGGAGTAGGCTCCATGGGGATTGTTGTTATTATTTCGCTGTTCATGGGGGCTGTCATTACCATACAATCCGCATTTGGATTCGAAAGCCCGTGGATTCCCTTATATGCAGTTGGCGTTGCCAGCCGCGACTCCATCGTGCTTGAATTTTCCCCCACCATCGTGAGCTTGATTCTTGCGGGTAAAGTTGGCAGTAACATTGCTTCGGAAATAGGCACAATGAGAGTAACAGAGCAGATTGATGCGCTTGAGATAATGGGCATCAATTCCAAGTCTTATCTTATTCTTCCAAAGATTGTTGCGGCCATGGTGGTAAATCCTTTTTTAATCATCATCTCCATGTTTCTTGGCTTAGTTGGTGGCTATGTGGCAGGCATTGCAACGGGTGCTGTAACAGGTTACGAATTCGTTTACGGAATCACCTACGATTTTAAGCCTTTCAATGTAACCTATGCATTGATAAAAACAGTTGTTTTTGCTTTCATCATCACCTCGGTTTCGAGTTATCACGGATACTACACACAAGGAGGAGCATTGGAGGTAGGTCAGAGCAGTACCAGAGCGGTTGTATACAGCAGTGTGGTCATTCTTCTTTTCAATGTAATTCTAACACAGCTTTTGTTGTCATGATCAGCGTTAGCGGCTTGAACAAATATTTTGGTGAGAAGCAGGTCCTGAGCGAAATAAATCTGGAGTTTGAGAGGGGCAAAAGCAATCTGATTATTGGAGAGAGTGGTTCCGGGAAAACAGTTCTGATGAAGTGCATGGTTGGATTATTCAAACCTGAGAGTGGTCAGATAAATTATGATGGTGCGGATTTTGGCGCACTGGATTTTGAAGGAAGAAAAGCGATTAGAAAGCAAATTGGTATGCTGTTTCAGGGAGGAGCATTGTTTGATTCATTAACTGTAGAAGAAAACGTCATGTTTCCGCTTGGCATGTTTACCACAAAGACAATCGAGGAGCAGAGGGATCGCGCAAATTTCTGTCTTCAAAGGGTCAATCTTCCTAATGCTCACAAATTGTATCCGGCAGAAATCAGCGGAGGCATGAGAAAAAGAGTTGCCATTGCCAGAGCAATTTCCATGAATCCCCGCTATCTGTTTTGTGACGAGCCAAACTCTGGTCTTGATCCACGCACCAGCATTGTGATTGACAACCTCATTCAGGAACTTACGCATGAATATAACATGACCACGATTGTTATCACGCATGACATGAATTCAGTAATCGAAATAGGTGACAGAATTTCCTTTATTTACAAGGGAAAGATTGCGTGGCAGGGAACAAAAAACGAAATCATGCACAGCGGGTCTAAAGAGCTGGATGAGTTTGTTTACGCCTCAGAATTCATGAGGCGAATCAAAGAGCTACTTTAACATCTGAACCTCAGTGCTGCACCACCAATTTGGATGACATCACCGAGTGATCGGAACTTGTCTTCACGAAATAGGCGCCTGATTCAAGTCCTGAAATATCAATTTGCACAAGGTCAGAAGACAGATTTTTATTGGCAAAAAAGTGGTTTAGGACTTTTTGTCCTGCCGCATTAAATATTTCCACCTTTAAATCCCCACCGGCTGCTTTGTTCCACATCAAAGAAAAAAAGTGATCGGCGGGATTAGGAAATAGTTGTGGGTTGTTTTCGGTTTTCTCATAAGGTACGGGCAGAACGGCATCAACAACAACCCTGAGCCAAATACCCCAATTCTGAGCAAGAAAATACTGTCCGTTTGTGGGGTAAATGAGTTGGGCATTCCGGTTAATGCCGGGCCAGAAGTAGAGAAAAGTAGCAAAAGAATTCGGGTAGGCACTCGGCTGAGTGATGCCACCAATTCCCGGCACCTGACGGACACCTCCGTAAATGGCCAATGAATCAGATTTATTCGGGTTAATGTATTGGAACCTAACACCGAGCCTCTGCCCCGGGGCTGTTACAAATCCGGGGGCATAGCCCAGATAGAACCATGAATTCGGTTCTAGGTACTCATTGGTTGGAGAGATACCAAGGTTCACGCTATCTGTATAAGACAATAATACAGGTCCGTTTAGCTCGCCCTGTGCATCCAGTTCGATGATCTGAACAATGAGTTTATCAAAAAGTCCACTGTTGTTTTCATGGGAGGCAAGAATCCAGATACTATCGATGGTCAAAACGAGCGTAGCGGGATAAGGATCGGCGAAGCCAAAATCACTGTAATCCACTGCAGAAGCACCGGGATTGGCATAATTTGTATATCCGGCCAGGATATCGAAGGCCACAGCAGCATAGCTAATCCCAATGTCAGCACTATCATAGTCGTTATTAAAATTCCACAGGTAGCCATTATTAGCCCCATCGAGCCTGACATAATCCATCCACATCATCACATTTCTATTGCCGGAGGAACCATCATGATGATACGGATGCGGAGATGGATTTGAAGGAAAAACAGCTGCGGCTCCGGCAGGCATTTGCGCCCGGACAGGCACGGAAAAAACCGTTACTAACAAGCCTACAGCAGCAAAGGTAATCTTCAAAAAAAACCTGTTAAGTGAATTGGGGGCAAGAAACATAAATCCTGAATTGACTGAAGGAAAATTTAAGGTGAGGAATTTTTCATAAAATTAAAAAAAAGAGTCATACGAAAACTTAATACGAGTAATTTAGTCGGCAACAAAAGTGCAGAAAATGGCCGAGCTAAACGACCAAATAAACAAGGTAAAAGACTTTCATCGGAGTTTCGGACTCCCTGTTGAAGAACAGCCAGTTTCAGAAATCAGCGAGCGTGAGTTTATGCTTCGCTTCAACCTCATGAAAGAGGAGAATGAGGAATACCTTGAGGCTTGCCGTGAAGGTGACTTAAACGGCATTGCAGACGCACTTGGCGACATGATGTACATCCTCTTCGGCACCATTGTAAGGCATGGCCTACAGGACAAAATGGAAAGAGTATTCGAAGAGATACATCAGAGCAATATGAGCAAGCTTGGTCATGATGGAAAGCCCATTTACCGTGAAGACGGCAAGGTTTTAAAAGGACCGAATTATTTTAAGCCTCGTATAGCAGACCTACTTGGAGAAGCGGTCATTTAATCAGAGAATTGCTCTCATGA
>JBIIMV010000029.1:0-8847 GCA_044337805.1 Bacteroidia bacterium | reverse complement strand
AAACTGGAAAAGAAACAAAGCACCTGCTGTTAAAATCAAAAAATTCCTGAAATGAAATTATCAGATATCAAAAAGCTCCTGAGCACTGCCGAATTCGTACATTTTGAATTGGAGAATGGAACTCCTGTTCCGGATCATTTCCATGTCACCGAAGTTGGCATCGTTACAAAACACTTTATTGATTGCGGTGGAACCGTAAGAAATGAAAGGCTTGCGAACTTTCAGCTATGGAACGCGAACGATTTTGACCACCGCTTAAAACCTCAGAAATTATTAAATATCATTCAGCTCTCTGAACAGGTTTTAGGCATGGATGACCTCGAAATAGAAGTCGAATATCAAGCCGAAACAATTGGAAAGTATTCCCTCGATTTTAATGGGACAAGCTTTGTGCTGAGATCGAAAAAAACCGCCTGTCTCGCTGCTGATGCCTGCGGAATTCCGGCCCCTAAAACAAAAATAAATCTGTCCGCATTAACATCTAATAAGGAGTGTAAGCCGGGCGGCAACTGTTGTTGATTTAGTCCTGTGAAAAAATATATCGCTGAAACGACAGGCACCTTTGCTCTTGTTTTCTGTGGAACAGGTGCCATTATCATAAATCAAGAGACAAACGGAGCAATTTCTCACGCTGGTGTGGCCATCACTTTTGGCCTGGTGGTGATGACCATGATTTATACATTCGGGAACATTTCGGGCGCTCACCTGAACCCGGCCGTGAGCATTGCTCTTGCCCTGGCTAAACAATTTGATTTAAAAGTGGTGCCTGCATATATCATGGCTCAGATGTCAGGTGCTTTTTTGGCTAGTCTTGTTCTTCGATTTTTATTTCCACACCATGAATTCCTGGGCTCCACGCTTCCATCAGGCTCGCCCATGCAATCTTTTGTTTTGGAATTTATTCTCTCTTTCATTCTTATGATGGTGATCATAAACATCGCCACGGGTGATAAAGAAAATAAAATGTTTGCAGGAATGGTCATCGGATCAACGGTGCTGCTGGAAGCCATGTTTGCAGGACCTATCTGCGGAGCAAGTATGAACCCCGCACGCTCTATCGCACCCGCCATTGTCAGCGGCCATACCGAACATTTGTGGATTTACATCTTTGCCACAGTTTTTGGAGCTGTCGCCGCCATCCCGATTTGGAAATTTACTCGTCTGTATAGAGATAATGAATAAGCGCATTGAAGAAACAATCAGCAGGCTGCCTGCTGATCTTCCCGCCGGGCGTTTGCAAGTGCTTTTGCCCCTGATGAATTACATTCGTTCAAAAAAAAACAAGCACGAATCTATTCGCCTGAATTTTATCTGTACACACAATTCACGAAGAAGTCATCTGTCGCAGATATGGGCTCAAACCATGGCTTACCATTGGGGTATCAAAGATGTGTTTTGTTATTCGGGTGGTACGGATGCCACTGCGATGTTCCCTAAAATCGTCGAAACATTGCTGCATCAGGGCTTTTCTATTCAAAAACTATCGGAGGATAATAACCCGGTGTATCTCGTAAAATATGACCTGAATGAGACCCCGATCATTTGTTTCTCAAAAGTTTACAGCCATGATTTTAATCCAAAAAACAATTTCGGCGCTATTCTGACATGTAACCAGGCAGAAGAAGCTTGTCCGTTGGTCATTGGAGCGGATGGAAGATTCCCCATAAAATACGATGACCCAAAAGTATTTGACAACACGGATTTACAGGATGAAAAATATGCCGAACGCAGCTTAGAGATTGCCGGTGAAATGGCCTGGGTTTTTAAAACAGCAGCGGAGTGATTGGTCCGGCTGATGGGTTTTCCTGTCTGTGATTTTATTCTTGTCCTTTGTGTTCATTTTCTGAAAGTACCATCAACATGAACAGGTATTCCGCTCTCTCTTTGAATGAGTCGGGCAAATGTTCTGAACCTCCCGGTAACTGAATTTCTCATTTTTGCGCCTTTCCCCTGAACAATTTTGTTGTCCGCATTTTATTTGGCTCTATGTCCTACCGGCTTTGACTGTCGATCTATACAACTCCTTGTCTCTTTTACGAAACACCCTGCTGCTTTATCCTGTATGAAGTCAATAAGATAAATAAAGGCCACGCTTATGGCCATTACTTTCGTGGCTTTACCGTGGAAGCAATTCTTTGAACCGGGGCTTCCTTATCTTCTGTGGGTGGATTCAGATAAACTTCGTCTCCTTCTTCAACTCCCTTTTTGATAATAATAAAATTGTCGTTGGCCTGTGCGGTTTGTACCTCCTGCTTCACGAACCGAAGTCCGGTCTTTTTATATACATAAGCCAGGCTATCGCCCTGATGATGCACACATTCTAAAGGAACCGATAATACTCCGGGAACTCTGCCTACAATAATGTTGTTGCCTGTGGTCATGCTGGGTTTAAGCAAGGTGTCTCTCTCAAGCATCTCTATCACCACTTCGAACACCTTGGCATCTGAACGCGGGTTCTGTTCACCTACATTCGCTACCTGTGTAACCTTTCCATGCAAGACCTTGGAGGGAAATGCATCCAGACTCACATTTACCTGCTGTCCGGTCTTTACCTTTTGTATGTCGACCTCGTTTACATACGTTCTGGTAATCATCTTGGTTAAGTCGGGGAGCTTGGCTACGGTTGGCTCCCAAATGCCTACCATGTCGCCGACGGTCTTCTTCTTTCCGTTCCAATCCCGCTCATATATCAACATCCCATCCTCAGGAGCTGTTACCGTGAGCTTGTTCAAAATAGAATTCATGTTCTCCAGCTTTCTCTGGGTTTGACTAAGACTGGCATTTACCTCCTGCATCTTTGCTGTCGACTGGGCCTCCTTTACCTTATAATTCTTGCGCGCCTGTATCAGGGAACGTTCGCTCTTCTCAAGGTCAAGCTTTGCCTGACGAATGGTGGCAGGCGGCTCAAAGGCACTTTGCTCCAATATTATTTTTTTCTGCTGCAACTCAAAGTCAAGGTTCAATAACTCATCTCTGGCCTGCCTGAGGGTTAGGGTCGTATCGAGCCGGGTTTGTGTATACTGACTCTGTATCTTGTCAAGCTCTGTCTCTGTGTCTTTTATCTTCGTGCTAACCTCGGTTTTGTCTAAGGCGGCTACATAGTCTCCTTTCTTAACTACTGTTCCCTCGGGTATCAAATCTGCAATCTTAATCTGCCAAATCCCGAACTCCCTGAGCCCCGTCGGGCCGTCAATAGAGACGGAATTCTTTGCCTCCAACTCCCCGGAACAAAATACACTGATTTCAAAGTTTCCTCGCTTTACAAGGTGGGTCAGGGTGTCTTCTTCGCTTGCTGCCCCGGTGAAAAACCAAACAACTGTAACCAGAAGTGCTACTCCTCCTGCTAACCACCACTTTTTCTGCTTCCAAAATGAAGATGCTGTCTTTTCTGCCATTTTTCTGCTTTGGCCTCTAAGATAAGGATTCAGAAATTACCCGCTTGCGTTGGCCTATTTTATCCCATACGCAGGCCTTTTCTATAAAACGACCAATACCTCTTTTGGATTTTTTTTCGGCTCTATCAAATGACTGATGCCTTTCTTACAAAACTCCTTCTGCTTCTATTGCGCCCTTGCTCTTTATTATGATGGTAATGCTTTATTCTCTGCGAAATACATGCTGATTTCGCCCTTGCCCTTGGCATCTATTTTTCCCCTGTAGATGAAGCTAAACTTATCCTGCGTGAGGTTGTAGGTGGTTTCTGAAACATTGACTTTACCAACTTCAGCGCTCGATTCCATTCGGCTTGCGGTGTTGACGGTATCGCCCCAAATGTCGTAGGCGAATTTTCGAATACCCACAATCCCTGCGACAACCGGGCCAGAATGGACACCTATGCGGATTTCAAAAAATAGTTTTCCGGCTTCCTCTCGTGCTTTTTTATAGCCGGCCATAAATTGCTGAATCTCCAGAGCAGCTAGAATTACATCCTCCGCGTGGGTTGTGTTGGAACTAGGCAAGCCCCCCGCGGCCATATAGGAGTCGCCAATTGTTTTTATCTTCTCGACATTGTGCTTGATCATTATCTGATCGAATGCTGAAAAACACTCGTTTATTTCTGCAACCAGTTCTTGTGGCGTGAATTGCTCTGATAACTGTGTGAATCCTTTGAAATCGGTAAACAAGACTGTTACTTGATCAATCAGTTTCGATTCGGCATTGCCCTTTGACTTTAATTCTTCGGCGATGGAAGATGGCAAAATATTCAACAGAAGTTCATCACTCAACTTTTTGCCTTTCTTGATCTTATTGCGTTGCACGAAAAATACAACGGAGAATATCAATAGCAAGGCGAACCCGCCCATGAAAATATTGCGAACTAGAATTTGACGATCAATTGTCTTTTGGGCAATCTCTTCCTTTTTCTCATTGATCTCGTTGAGGTTCGAAAGTTCAATGAGGTTATGCGTGATTTGTTTTTCCGTGAGCAACTTGATTTCTTCCCTGCTTGTAGAGTCCGCAGATTGTGCCGATATTTTATAGCCCTCTGCGGCTTCCTTATACATGCCTGCCGCAAGAAAAACTCTCGCAAACTTGCTCATCAGAAATTCGCGGAAATCAACTTGTTTCAGTTTATAGGGAGAATACGCGGCAGCGTAAACCAATTGAGCGGCCTTTTTATGCTCATTTAAAATAGACAGCACATTGATACGCTCCGCCAGCTCGTCGATATCCAGAAACTTCTTATTGGAAGGGATAAAGAGATTACGATCAGTAGCGAAATTTTGATACATGATCGGATGATTGATGTAGAATAGCGCACTGTCGCGGTTATGCAAACGCGCATATGCAACAGCCTGGTAGCACATTAATTTTCGATGATAGTTCAAGTGGCCGTCAGTTGCAGCTGCAAAGTCTATTTTGAATGTTGTTAGTGCACGATTGGACATTTCAATAGCCTTCGACCAATTTTTCAGTCGAAGCAATGCCATGATGTTGATCTTGTAATCGTCGCCAATTCCGGATAGATCCGAAGGGTTTTTTTCAAAATAGCTAATTCGATTTTCACCCATTGTTTGGGCTTCCTGAATGAGAGCTAAATCATTTTTGGAACGACCGAAAATAAAGAACTTCCAGATAAAGGTATTGCTAAATTGCATGATCTCAGCATACGACTTGTTTTTACGTCTCAGTTCATAGATAGCGCATACACATTCATCAACTGCTCATCGTCGTTCAAGGGTTTTACTTTTTTATAGAATGACTCGATGCAATACAGTGAAGCTCCAATTTGTTTCAATAGTGCATACCGGTTGCAATCGGCATAACACATGAAGTATTGATCACGAAGGGATGGTGGATTGGCATTTTTAGTAAGCAGGATGTTTTTTATCTGTTCCCACTCTGTTGCGGAAATGGGCTCTGTTCCCCAATTTTGAGCAATTGGAAATTTCATCAACACCTCTTCAGGTGTAAGACTATCATTAAGTATCAGTTCTTTTTGCATGGTGATGCGGTCAAGCTGAGACACGGCAGTATATGAACTGAAGATTAAAAATATGAACAGGAGCTTTTTCAAAATCTGGCTATTTAATAGTATCGCTGACTATCCCAACGAACACTTCGGAAAAAGTCAGCAACAGTACTCGGTTCGCTTAGATGTTACATAAACGTATTCGCACGCAATGTCTTTATCTAAATTCTGGATTCAATTTGGGTCACGGCAGTCAAAGAAACAAATATAGCTGCAATTGCACATTTGAAAACCTGTAAATCAGCGTTATACAACAAAAAAAATAATAATGAAGCTGAGAGGGGTGCTAGGTAAGGTGCGAACTGCGTATAACCCATGGAAAATAGAATGAATGTAGCTCCTATCCAATCGGAGTCAAAGCATTCCAATACAAAGCTTAACCCGCCCAACTCTCCCGGTCAAGACTGCGGTATTGTATGGCCTCCGCAAGATGCGCCGGACCAATCTCTTCGCTTCCATCTAAATCTGCTATCGTGCGGCTAACTTTCAGAATGCTGTCGTAAGCCCGCGCTGAAAGACCCAGCCGTTCGGTGGCAGTCTTCAACAAACTGCGGCCGGAATCATCGATGCGGCAGAGCGTCTTTATTCTTCTGGCACTAAGATGTGCATTACAGTATACTCCATCAATTTTTTGAAACCGTGCTGCCTGTCGTTCTCTTGCGGCAATAACCCGCTCTCTGACATGGTGGCTTTTCTCTCCGGTACTCTCTCTCGACATCTCTGAAAACCCAACAGGGGTAACCTCTACATGTAAATCTATACGGTCGAGCAAGGGCCCGCTCAAACGATTCAGGTAACGCTGTACTATGCCGGGTCCGCACACACAATCTTTCTCCGGATGATTATAAAAACCACAGGGACAAGGATTCATTGCTGCAATTAGCATAAAGCTGGCAGGATAGTCAACACAAAATCTTGCCCTCGATATGGTGATGCATTTCTCCTCCAGTGGTTGTCTCATCACCTCCAATACGGTGCGCTTAAACTCGGGCAACTCATCTAAAAACAATACGCCGTGATGCGCCAGCGATATCTCGCCCGGCTGGGGAATGCCTCCTCCACCTACCAATGCAACATCGCTGATGGTATGATGTGGAGAACGAAATGGCCGCTGTGTAATTAAAGCTTGATTCTTGCCTACCTTGCCTGCAACACTATGTATCTTGGTGGTCTCCAATGCTTCCTCCAGTGTCAATGGCGGTAAAATCGTGGAGATTCGTTTGGCCAGCATGCTTTTTCCGGCTCCCGGCGGACCTATCATGATGACGTTATGCCCTCCTGCCGCAGCGATTTCAAGTGCCCTTTTTATATTTTCCTGTCCTTTTACATCTGCAAAATCAAACTCCTGCTCGGTAACACCTTTCTCAAAGATTCCCCGTGGGTCGGCCTCTACCTTGCGGCCCGCGACTTGTCCTTCTACCAAACGCGCCACCTCTTGCAAATGCGATACGCCTATCACTTTAATATCTTCTACTATGCCTGCCTCATCTGCATTTGCTTCGGGCAAAATAATGGTATGAAAGCCTTCTCTGCGTGCCTGCATGGCAATAGGCAAGGCCCCTCGCACGGGCAATACGCCACCATCTAAACCCAATTCTCCCAACATGATGAAACCGCTTAAGTCGGGTGCATGTATCTGTCCGTAGCCGGCAAGTATACCAATGGCAATAGGCAGGTCATAACAGGATCCTTCTTTCCTGATATCTGCAGGTGCCAGATTCACCACGATCCTTTTCATGGGAAATTCAAATCCGCTTTGTCGTATGGCCGACTCTACCCTATGGGTACTCTCCTTTACGGCATTGTCGGGTAAGCCGACAATGAAAAATTTACTGGTTCCTTTTAATAAATCAACTTCAACGGATATGGAAGTTGCATTAACGCCATACACGGCACTGGCAAAAGTTTTTACAAGCATTGTAATAATAATATATGGCGAATATAATATACAAAAAAGCCTTTGTCAAGCAAAAAAAAAGGGAGGCCTTTAGGGCCTCCCTGTATGCAAGGGTTTCTATCCCCTTACTTCTTTCTCTGATTGCGCATGGTCTTGATACCAAAACCTACACATCCTGCTACCAGCAAGCCAAGGCCGCCGTCAATGGGCAATGGTGTGGGTGGAGGACTGGTGGGCTGTGCCATCAGACTAACTGATACAAGCACAAGGCCGGCAACAATCGCAAGTGATTTGCTATTCATGATAATGGTTTTATTTGATGAATACTTTTCTGGTTACAGGCTCTGAAGCTCCTGTGATTTTAGCCATATAAACACCTGCTGCTACCTCAGGAACATGAACGCCGGTTTGTCCGGGTGCGATATTCACATTCTGATTGAACAGGAGTTTTCCGCTAAGATCATACAGTTGTACAAAACCATTGAAGCCTTCTTTGGTATTGTTGAAGATTTGAAGCATGCCTTCGGTGCCGAAGATGTCTAGGCTGTTGGATGCATCTGCACTCACGGTTTCCTCTGCGCCAATGTTCAGGAAAAATCTGTTCTCGATATTTCCCTGAGCCAGCTCAACCTGGTAGTTGAATGATTCTTTTACTTCAATGTTCTTGCCGAGTACCTTGTCTGTGAAGATAACCCTTACTCCGTTGAAGTTGCTGAACTCAGCTGCCTTGAAGGTGTAAACACCGGCTTCTTTGGTAGCAACTTTCACAGGAATTTCGCGCTGAATGTCTTCATCAGAAAGTTCCTTTATCGCCAGTGCATGCTGATCTACAACTACTGAAATTTCGGGATTTAAATCAACAGGATTTGAGTTGATTTTCATCGCATCTTTTTCAGGATTGTATTGTTCCTGACCACCTTCGATGGTGTAAACAGCAAACTGATCTTTCCCGTTGAATCCTTCGATGTTCATTTTCAAAACACGATTAGGAGATTCGGAACGGTAGAAGGTTGGACGGTTGCTCAGATGACGAACGGTGTTGTCCATGATAAAGTTACCTCCGGCAGGAGAACTTGTGGTAACACTGAATCCCTGACCCAGGAAAATGGTATCGTTCAATCCAAATGTTCCAACAGTTCCATTCCAGTTACCCCAGTTATTGTTTACTGCTGACCATCCATAGTAAGCTGCCTGAAGAGGCACCTGCCCGGGAAGGTTACGTACCAATGACCATCTGATAGGAGATGGATAAGGGTTTCCAACGAAATGAATTCCGTTTAGGGTGGAAGGAAGATTGAGTGTCAAAGGACCATTATTGACCGGACCAACAACATCTGTTTGTCTTCCGTTGATTCCAAAGGTCTGAAGGTTTGAGAAGAAGCCCATCATTGGATTGATAGCAACAGTATTCGCACTTTCGTACTGGCTCTGTGGAGCCACATTGTTGTCATCATATCCCCAGATGGTTGGATATACG
>JBIIMV010000027.1:0-9055 GCA_044337805.1 Bacteroidia bacterium | reverse complement strand
TAAAAAGATTTTTCCCTCAAAAGCTTTCTTTTTAAAATTCCTGCTGGTTTATGTCGGTTTTTAGCCAATAAACAAGAGGAAAAAGAAAAGATACAGCCACAATATATCCAGAAAATGCCAGTAGGTGGAGCAAAGGCGAAGCGATAAGACTGCGCCCTGTGGATTTTTTGAGGCTCTTTTCCGCGTGATTGACAAGTAAATGAGGCCTCCGGCGAGATGCAATAAATGCAGGCCTGTAATAACATATACGTAAGAGCCTGCTGCATTGCTCTGTCTGCCCGCAAAAAATATACGGTTGTTGATGAGTTCCTGCCAACCAAAAAATTGCAGAACACCGAATGCAAGTCCAAGTACTAATGTCATATTAAGCATCAGGCGTGTCTTTGCGGTCTCCTGGCGCCTACCGTATGAAACGGCCATCTGCATGGAATAACTGCTACACAATATAACTGCTGTTGAGAACCAGAACGAGACCGGCAGGTCGAACTGAAGCCATGCTGAAGCCCTTCCCATACTCACGATGTAGGCGGAGGTGAGTCCGGTGAACATCATAATCATGCTGCCAATCGCCAGATAAAGCAGAAGTTTTTGGTTTTTCTCTCTTACTTCTTGTTCAAATACGGAGCTGGAGTTGTTCATGAAATTATTCTGTCAATCAATAATATTATCTGCGCCAGAGGCAGATAGAAGAAGGATCCGAACATGAGCGCACGGGCATCTTTCATCTCACATTTTCGATACAGGGTAAGTGCCTGAAGGGTAAAAATTCCTCCAATGGCCAACAGAAAAACCGTGGCAGCAGCGCCTGCAAAATTCAATAAAATAGGAGTGAAGCTTAATGGTATAAGTCCCAGGGTGTATATTAAAACCTGAAACGCACTTGCTTTGTCGCGTCCGCCGGATGAGGGCAAAAGCCGAAAGCCTGCTTTCCGGTAGTCATCGTCGAGCATCCAGGCAATGGCCCAGAAATGCGGGAATTGCCATACAAACTGAAGCGTGAAAAGCATAAGTCCTTCTTTTCCTACCGTTCCGGTTGCCGCTGCCCATCCTAACAGGGGTGGCATAGCGCCCGGAATGGCTCCTATAAAAACCGCAATGGGGGTGTATTGTTTTAACGGAGTGTAAACCAAAACATACATAAGCATGGCAGAAAGCCCCAGCCAGCCGCTTAATGCATTGAGTTTGAAATATAAAATAAGAAATCCGGCAATACCCATCAGGGAACTGATAAAAATGCCGGCTTCCGGACTCATGCGCCCTGCTGCAATGGGGCGGTTTTTGGTTCGGTCCATGAGACGGTCCAGATTTCTCTCCCAAACCTGATTGAAACCGTTGGAGGCTCCTGTAATGAGAAATCCTCCTGCAATGAGCCACAACAGCCCTTCGGTGGTTTCGTTTTCTCCTCCCATGGCATAGCAAAGTCCGGCAGAAACCACCACCAGGGTGGCAAGCCTGAATTTGCCTAACATCACAATATCTTTGAAAGAGGGAAGAGCCAATTGAAAATCTGAATGCCGTAAGCAGGACAATCAAAACGGCTGCAAAATTACCATTATCGGCTTAAGTAAGCCAAGCATTTCATTCTTGTTTTTTGATTTGGCTGCTGAGTGGGCATTGGAAGGAAATTTTCATGACATTCATAGCTCAACACAAGCTTTCTCTGTCAGGCAGCCACGCCAATGACTTTACTTACCGCTAATTCTGATTATAGGTATTGATGTCATTGAGAAATTTACGTCTTTCATACAAAGCTTCCTTTCCTGCTCCCGATGGTGGTCTCCGGAAGACGTTCCTGCAGGAGCTTTGGAATACCATGGCCGGGATGCAGGGGAAAGATGACCTCCACCTATTATCGAACAAAGACGCCTTTAAGACTCCCCGAACCTAATTTATGCAGGCTTTTTAACAATTCATGAGCAACTCATTTTCATCACTTATCAACCACAGTAAGGCAAGTCCGGGCCAGGGCTTTGAATAAAATCCAATTTTTTCATCAGCGCTCCTGCCTCTTGATTTCTTTTTTCCCACTACTTTCATGCCTGAATTTTGCTCTTATGAACCTGCGTTTTTCTTTCCTCCTAATAGTCTTTTTTTGCCTCTCCATTGTGGCTACTGCTCAGCAGGCGGTTCTGTTTAAAAAAGAAGCAAGTGCAGCATTCGTTCAGGCCACGGATTTAAAAACGATCAGACAAAGATTCCCTCTTACGCTGCCCGCTACAGATAGTATTCTTTGGTATGGTTCTTTGCCAATACCGCTTTTCTGCAATGGTGCATCAGGCAGGTTTGAATTGCCACCCTCATCGCATGTGCAGGATTCCTGTTTTCTGAGCTTTGCAGAGAGATACCCCTGTACCAAGGCTCTGAGCATGCCCAATGCCGTTCTTGCTCATGTGAATCGCGACCCGCTGAAATGGAGTCCCGCCCCCGTTTATGCTCATTATCTTTTCGATGCCCGCCCGGCGACAGATCCGCGTTTTTCTGTTTCTCTCAGCCGCACCAAGGCATCTCCTTTTATGGCAGATCCCTTTGTAGTGTTATCAGAATCAGGTGCCATGTCAGTCTTGGTTTTTACGATAGATTCGATGTATGCCTTTCAACCTGAAAGCGGAAAATCTTTTCGTGTCCCCATGCCCGACTTACGTCAGAAACAGGCAAGCGGTTTGTTGTATCCGGCCACAGGTCATCAGGATGTCTTTCAAATTACTGCCGCTGCTTTGGGCGCAAATACAAACCGGAGTTTGTTCCTTGATCAAGGTGATGAAATCAGAATGCTCGTTTTCCAATCTCTTTCTCAGGGATGGGGAGCTGTTCAGGGTCAGGAAAAAAAGAGGGGCCTGGTTCTTTCTATCCTGCAGGACTATCAAGTAGCGGCTTTCGATGACCCTAACGTCAATGAAATGTTTTACTCAGGAGTTATCACACTGATGGATGACAAAGAGCTCCCTGAGCCCGAAAAAAAGGAACGTTTCTGGAAGTTGACCTCAGAGGCAGGGAAGGCAGGGTTTAAATCGTTGATACAAAATCCGGTTCTGGTTTCCGGACTCATGTGGACGCGATCGGGCTCTTCCAAAACCGAATCCTTGCTGATCAGTTGCTTTATGCCACAAAGCGGCCAAATTCAAACCTGGAGGCTCGATCCATTTTCTCAAAAACCGGAATGGGAGCAGATGAAAGACAAAGAAAATCAGGAACTATGGAAGCGGGCCGGACAAGGGCGTAATCTCAACGAGCGCTGGAAAACATTTTTTATTGGGAAAGACCCCGCCACTGCCTTTCAAGAGCTTTTTCCTGATCTGCTGGACCGCTGAACCTGCATATACCTTATATTTGCAACCTCATAAAAGATTAGTATGTATCCAGAACCTCTTGTAAAGCCCATGAAAGCCGAAATGACGGCCGTTGGCTTTGAAGAATTACTCTCACCTGAAGACGTTGACCGTGTGCTTTCTGAAAAGTCAGGTACCGTTTTGGTGTTCATTAATTCCGTTTGTGGTTGTGCCGCAGGCGCTGCCCGCCCGGGTGTTAAACTCTCTCTCGAAGCCTCTGAAAAGAAGCCGGGAAAACTAACCACCGTATTTGCGGGATTCGATACCGAAGCTGTTACCAGGGCGCGCCAGTTTATGTTGCCATACCCACCGTCATCTCCCTGCATTGCGCTATTTAAAGATGGTAAACTTGTACACTTTATTGAGCGCCACCATATTGAAGGTAGAAGCCCTCTGATGATTGCTGAAAATCTGAGTATGGCCTACGAGCATTTTTGCTGATTTTTTCAGTCGAAAGTAGGCCTCAGACCGCCGCTCCTGCACGATTTTCCTTTTTTTGCTATTTCCCGCTTTATTCCGATGCGGAGGATCCAGGTCTTTGAATAAACGCTGACAGGGTCTGACTTATAGCTTGCAGTGAAATCCTGAGTTCTGCCGGCTTCAACAAACCAAATCCACGGGCGTCGGTATAGAAATTCAATCCCCAAAGCCGCAAAGGCTCCAAAGTGTATCTGTCTGAAGCCCGGATATCCCGATGATATCAGGTATTCCAGCCTGGGGCCAATCAGGGCATATGGGGTGATATCGTATAATTCCTGTCTCAGCTTAAGATATTGCCCGAGTACAAGATGCCGGGTCGGAACACGCTCATGCCACCAGGTGCTGTACGCACCGCTGCGAAACCACTGCGCTTCGGTTTGCCAGCGCAGATACTCTCCTCCACCATATTCGATGAAGGCGGAGGCATGCCATCCCCAGCGCCACTTCATGTTTTTTGAGTAAGCCGGATCAAGGTTCACGAGCGTTCGGTGGTTGCCGTATAATAGACCCGCTGATAATCCGTATCCGTTCAAAAACTGCCCTTTGGCGCCTAAGGACATGAAGCAAAAAAATCCTGCTAACCAAAGAAGCAAAACATTCCACCTTAGACTCGAAAAAAAGCCCCTGATTGTCTGAATGTTGCAAAAAAAAGGAGGAGAGATTATGGAATTATCAGTGCCCATGCATCAAATTTAATGAAAGCCCTAAAAAAAAGAAGGATGAAGCAGCAAAAATCGCAGACAGGCCAATCAGAATTAATTCGAATAAAAACCACCTTTGGGCGTTTTGGGTAATGGGCAATTTTTCCTAAACTTGCCGTCCTTTCAAACAAAAACAAACATTCACCACAAAAATCTCAAACAACAATGAGTAATCAGAAATCGTCAAGCGGATTCCAGGCGTTTTTCGCATCAATCGCAATCGTGGTTGCCCTTATTTTAGGTGTTGCCATTTTTATGTTCGTCCTCGGGGCGCCCGGCAACTTCGATGCCGAAGGTCATCCTAAACCCGGAAACTATCTGGGCATGATGTACAAGGGAGGGTTTATTGTACCGATTCTGATCGGAATTTTCTTTGTTATCGTTATTTTCAGTATCGAGCGTGCCATGACCATCGCCAAGGCAAAAGGAAAAGGTTCCATCGACATGTTCGTAAGAAAAATCAAAGGACTTGTAGAGTCCAGACAATTAGATGAAGCTATGTCGGAGTGCGACAAGCAGCAAGGTTCGCTTGCCAATGTAGTAAGAGCAGGCGTGGCAAAAATCAAGGCCACATCCGGTGATGCTTCTATGGACAAAGAAACACGTGTAGCGGCCGTTCAGAAAGAAATTGAAGAGGCCACTGCCCTGGAACTTCCGATGCTCAGTAAGAATCTGGTGATTATATCTACCTGTGCCACCATTGCCACGCTGTGGGGGCTGATTGGAACCGTAATCGGTATGATACGTTCCTTCGCCGCCCTTTCACAGGCCGGAGCACCTGATACTACTGCCCTTGCAACCGGTATCTCTGAGGCCCTTATCAACACGGCTCTGGGAATTATCTCCTCCGTAATCGGTATTATCATGTACAACTATTACTCTACCAAAATCGATAGCCTCACTTACAGCATCGATGAAGCAGGGTTTAGCATTGTACAGAGCGTAAGTGCAGCAAAATAATCTGAAGAATTCCAGCAAATGCCTAAAATCAAACTACCAAGGAGCAGCCCGGGCTTAGACATGACGCCCATGGTTGACCTTGCCTTTCTGCTGGTAACCTTTTTTATGCTCACCGCCTCGGTGAGGGTAGATGAGCCTGTAGTGGTCGATGCCCCCTCCTCTGTCTCAGACAAACTCCTTCCCGAAAACGTGATGCTCATCACCATCGACAACAATGGGAAAGCCTTTTTTAATATCACCAACCCTGAGGTGCGTATTAAAACCCTGGACAGAATGGGAGCACAATACAAGGTTACCTTCACAGAAGAAGAGAAAAAGAAGTTTTCAGGAATGACCTCCATCGGGATTCCTATGGCCAAGCTCAAGGAATATATTAACCTGGACGATGCATCAAGAACAAAAGTGAAGTCGCCCGGAGTTCCACTGGATTCCCTCAACAATCAACTCGGAGACTGGATACAGTTCGGCCGTATTGAAGCCGCCCGTCAGGCCAAAACGCAAAAAGATGAGGCCGAGCGTCTTGGACGTGAGTTCAAATATGAGCCGCTGAGATTTGCCATCAAAGCCGATGGAGCTGCACCCTACATTTCCGTTCAGGAAGTGGTGGAGGTTTTTAAAGAGAAAGACATCTTCCGCTTTGCCCTGATCACCAATCTTGAACAACCGGAAGAATAACCATCATTAATACTTAACAACATGGCAGACGTAAATACCGGCGATGACAGTGGTGGTGGTAAACACGGGAAACACCAGAAGAGAAGAGCAAAGAAATCCTCCACCAGGATTGACATGACACCTATGGTTGACCTTGCGTTCCTCCTTCTTACCTTTTTCGTTCTTACCTCAACCTTCAGTAAACCCAAGGCCATGGATATTAACTATCCGGCCGATCCGAAGGATGAAAGTGAGAAGCAGAAAATCAATAATGCAATCACCTTTCTTTTAACTGATGAGAATAAAATATTCTACTATTCAGGTGAGTTCTATCCTAAAGACAACAAAGACGGCAAGACTCCGACGATTCTCGAAGAGACTAATTTTTCAAAGGATGGGCTGCATAAGCTCCTGTTAGAGAAAAATAAAGTTACCAGAGACGCCATTGCCAACCTGCAGGACAGGCTAAAAAACAAGGAGATTGCGGATACCACGTTCAAGCGCCTCTCGCTAGCTGAAAAAGCCAAGAGAGAAGCACTCACTGTTTTGATAAAATCTGATGACAAGGCGAAATACCGTAATGTGATTGACCTGATAGACGAATTGAATATCTGTTTGATCGGAAAATACGCCATCATCGAAATGATGCCCACGGAGTACGAACTTCTTCAGGCAAAGAATCAGACAACTAATCCATAATGATATGGCAACCCCGGCTTTTTTAAACCAATGGACCAATCTGGTTTCAGATGTCCGCAATGAGCTCGTCTTTGAAAAGAGGAATCGACTGTATGGAGCCTATTCACTGCGCAAAGGGTATAGCCGAACCGTAACGATTGCACTCCTCTCCACAGTGAGCGCCATCGTTCTGGGAATCGCTACCCCTAAAATCATCAGCCTTTTAACACCTGCCGAGGATGAGCAGATTGCGGTTCAGGTAGATCTTTCTCAGCTCGACATGGAGGCTCCGCCCCCGGTAGATGAAACAACGCCACCACCACCACCTCCTCCTCCGCCACCTATGCTTGAAACCATTAAGTTCACTCCGCCGGTGGTCGTTGATGAAGAGGTTCCCGATGAGGCCCCTGTCATTACCCAGGAGACAGAGACACAGATTGCTACTGTTACGCAGGAAGGAACAGGAGATGATATCATCATTCCTGAAGAAACGGGTCCTGCTGTGGTTGAGCCTGAACCTGACCAGGTGTTTATTTCTGTAGAGGAAATGCCTCAGTTTCCCGGTGGCGAAGAGGCTATGCTGAAATACATCCTGAAAAACGTCCAATATCCGGCAATGGAAAGAGATGCAGGAATTCAAGGGACTGTGTTTGTTTATTTTGAAGTAAACAAAGAAGGACAGGTTGAAAACGCAAAAGTGCAGCGTGGGGTAAAAGGTGGAGCGGCACTCGATCGTGAAGCCATCAGGGTAATCAGTGCCATGCCGCGCTGGTCGCCAGGAAAGAATAACGGACGTCCCTGTCGTGTGCAGTTCAGCGTTCCGGTTAGATTTGTTCTTCGTTAAGGGTGCGACATGGAAAAAATGCGTTCAGTGGCAATTTGGTTCGGGTGGGTGATGATTACCCTTTATGTGGCCTTTGGCTTATTGCTGATGTTCAGTGATTTCCTGATTGCCCTCATTCCAAACAACCGTATAGGTTTTGCTATGATTGTGCTTGCGTATTCCGGATTCAGGATATACATGACCTTAAAGCTGATGAAACAGCATCGTGCGCCAAAGGTCAGGTAGATAAAAAGCACTATAAATAAAAAAACCCGCCGAAAGCGGGTTTTTTTTGTTTATGGTTGCGGGGGCAGGACTCGAACCTGCGGCCTTTGGGTTATGAGCCCAACGAGCTACCAACTGCTCCACCCCGCGATTTATGACTGCAAAGATAATATTTGTTTCTTTGATAACAAAATGATTCATGACACACCGGGCAGGATTTGTAAATATTGTTGGTAAACCCAATGCAGGAAAAAGCACCCTGATGAACCTTCTGGTTGGGGAGAAGCTGGCCATTATCACCCCAAAGGCACAGACCACCAGGCATCGAATACTGGGAATTGTGAATGGAGAAGACTATCAGCTCGTATTCTCTGATACCCCCGGTGTACTCGAGCCTGCGTATAAATTGCAGGAGAACATGTTGCAACAGGTAAACGAAGCCCTCACAGATGCTGATGTGTTGATATGGCTGATTGATATCAGTGAGTTGAATGAAGCTTCCGAAGCTGATTTTGCAAAGAGACTGAAATCGACCGGCAAACCTGTGATTGTTGCCTTGAATAAGATTGATCTCGCCCACCAGCAAAAGCTTGAACAGGCAGTAGAGATATGCGCACGCATATTGCCGGGAGCCGAGATACTGCCCGTTTCGGCCCTGCACGAATCAGGCATTGATTTCCTGCAACGCAAGCTTATCAGCCTCTTGCCCGAAGCTCCCCCTTATTACGATAAAGACCAACTCACCGATCGGCCTGAGCGTTTTTTTGTTGCAGAAATTATTCGTGAGAAGATTCTGATGAATTATTCCCGTGAGGTGCCCTACAGTGTGGAGGTGGTGGTGACAGAGTTCAGAGAGGCACAGGAACCCTTGTTGATCAGGGCAGAGATTCATGTAGTCAGAGAAAGTCAAAAAGCCATTCTTATCGGACATCGCGGTCAGGCATTAAAGAAAACCGGAACGGAGGCCAGAAAAGACATTGAAGCCTTTCTTGACCGTAAGGTGTATTTAGAATTGTTTGTGAAAGTGAGTAAAGACTGGAGAGATTCGGAAACCCAGTTAAAGAGATTTGGATACCGCTGATAGCCTTATCATAAACTTTCCTACCTATTCTGTCTGAGAAAAAATTACGCTGATAAAGGATTTGATTCATGTCTTCACGGCGGGATTTTTAGATGACTCTTATCGAATGCGTTTTTCATTGCCGGTG
>JBIIMV010000050.1:0-7228 GCA_044337805.1 Bacteroidia bacterium | reverse complement strand
AAACAAATCGGTTTGGAACAACCTCCGCAGCCTGTGGCTGGGTATTGAGGTTTTTAACCTGCTTCAGGTAAACAACACCATCTCTTATCTCTGGGTAAAGGATATCACCAACAGGCAGTATGCCATCCCCAACTTCCTCACAAACCGTCAGGTAAACGTAAAACTGATCACCCGTTTCTGATTCAGGGACGGCTGTTTAGCCCCTGAATAACCTCGGTGGTGATATCCAGACTGTCATTGGCAAAGAGTATTCCTCCACCGGCGCTGTATCCGAGAATATAGGCATACTTGCTTCCTGAATAGCGTTCCTTCAGATACCCGGTGATACGTTTTTGAATATCCAGGTTTCTGCTTTCCTCCATCTTCATCAGGCGCTCCTGCATTTGCTCACGGTACTCACCCAGCTTCTGCTCTTTCTGCATCAGCTCCTGCTGCTTCGCCATGCCCTCCTCTTCTTTCATCATAGGAGCCCTTTCTCTTAATTCCATAAACTCCTTCTCCAGCTCCCGGTAACGCTTTTCAAACTCCCCCTCTGCGGCTTTCCTCTCCCTGTCAAGGTCTGCCTTGGTCTTCTTTACCAAAGAATATTTTGACATCAAACTATCTGCGTTAATATAAACTATTGGAGTGTTTTTCAACTTGATGGGCATGGGAGCGGCAACAGGCACTTGCTTTTGAGCAGCATTGCCCGAAGGCGATGCCTCATGACCTCTGCCACTGAAATGCAAGGCATACAGCACAATAACAGCACAGAGTAAAACACCATTGAAAATAAAACCTGCTTTGTTCATAGTCATTTTTTTTTGCAAACCTAAGCAAAATGATGTTGCGTCTAAGATTACCTTTGATGCCCGTGAAAAAATGGCAGCAGATATACCGTCCCGGATGGACGCAGCACCTGGAAGAGGAGCAGAAGAAAAAGAAAAAATGCTGCAAAAAATACAAAGAAGGCAAAGCCTGTAAATCCTGTCCCAAAAAACTCTAAGCTTTCATGAGCCTAACAGAAGAAATTAGCAAACGTCGAACATTTGGCATCATCTCCCACCCCGATGCAGGTAAAACAACCCTGACAGAAAAGCTGCTGCTGTTTGGTGGGGCCATACAGACCGCCGGTGCCGTAAAGTCTAACAAAATCAAAAAGCATGCAACCTCCGACTTCATGGAAATTGAACGTCAGAGAGGTATCTCCGTGGCTACATCGGTGATGGGTTTTCACTACCGTGGTAAAAAAATCAACCTCCTCGATACCCCGGGCCACGAAGATTTTGCTGAAGATACTTACCGCACCCTCACCGCAGTTGATAGCGTTATACTTGTGATTGACTGTGTAAAGGGAGTGGAGCCTCAAACACGTAAACTGCTGGAGGTATGCCGCATGCGTAACACTCCGGTTATCGTCTTTATCAATAAACTCGACAGAGAAGGACGTGACCCCTTCGACCTGCTCGACGAAATTGAAAAAGAACTCAAAATCCACGTAAGACCTCTCTCCTGGCCTATAGGAATTGGGAAGCAGTTTAAAGGTGTGTTCAGCCTCTATGAAAAAAAATTAATTCTCTTCACCGCAGGGCAGAAGCTTAATGCCAATGAGGCACTGGAAATTAATGATCTGCAAGACCCCGTTCTGATTCAGGAAATAGGGGAACGCTTCACTGAAACCCTAAAGCACGATGTTGAACTCATCGAAACGGTATACCCGGAATTCAAAAAAGAACGTTACCTCGATGGCAGCATTTGTCCGGTTTTCTTTGGTAGCGCTGTAAATAACTTCGGGGTACGCGAACTGCTGGATTGTTTTGTTGACATTGCCCCTACACCGCTGCCAAGAGACACCGAGGAAAGACATGTCGAACCCGATGAAGCAAAATTCTCAGGGTTCGTTTTCAAGATCCACGCCAATATCGACCCAAGACACCGCGACAGAATCGCCTTTTTAAGGGTTTGCTCAGGCACCTTCAAACGCTCTGTTAACTATAACCTTGTTCGTGAAAACAAACAGGTCCGCTTCTCTAATCCAACCGCCTTCATGGCACAGGAAAAAAACGTAATTGATGAAGCCTATCCCGGAGATATCGTTGGCCTTTACGACACAGGGAACTTTAAAATCGGCGATGCACTTACTGAAGGTGAATCTCTGCACTTCAAAGGCATTCCCCGCTTCTCCCCGGAACTGTTCCGATATGTTAACAACACCGACCCCATGAAGACCAAACAACTTCAGAAAGGACTTGAACAATTAACCGATGAAGGCGTGGCTCAGCTTTTCACCAAAATGAACAGTGCCAGAAAAATCCTCGGCACCGTTGGCCCACTGCAATTTGAGGTTATTCAACACAGACTAAAGTCTGAATATGCCGCCAGCTGCGACTTTGAAATGGTGCCACTCCATAAAGCGGTATGGGTGTCGGGACCTGAACCGGCACTCGGAAGTTTCATCCGCGATAAATACCACCACATGGCCTCAGATAAAGACAAAAGACCGGTTTTTCTGGCAGAATCAGCCTGGGCACTTCAAATGGCCATCGAAAAAAATCCCGACCTGCAATTTCATACCACCTCCGAAGAAACCGTCTGATTTATTATGAGTCGCTATATTTGAACCGATAAATAACCCATGCATAGGTTTACTTCCCTTAAACAAAATCCTAATGTCTCTGTAGACTGTGTCATCTTTGGCTTCGACGAATCAGGACTTAAACTATTGCTTATTGAGCGAGACTATGGTTCCCTTCCACCTATCAGCCCATCCGGTCGGGACCTGTTACTTCCCGGAGATCTGATCAACGATGACGAAGACCTCGACCAGGCCGCAAAACGTGTCTTGTTTGAACTAACCCACCTCTCCAATATTTATCTTGAACAGTTCCATGCCTTCGGAGACCCCAACAGGGTAAAAAATGAAAGCGATAAATACTGGCTGGAAGTGATTCGTAAAGAACCCGAGGCCAGAGTTATCACTGTGGCTTATTTCTCACTGATTAAACCCGACCTGTACCTGCCTGAGGCGTCTTCCTTCGCCAAAAGAGCAGAGTGGGTAAGCATAAACCAAGTCCCTGGGCTCGCCTTTGACCACAACAGAATCGTAGAAAAAGCCCTCGAAGCACTGCGCGATAAACTCCTGCGTTCTTCTATTGCCTTCGAACTTCTCCCCGAAAAATTCACGCTCGGTCAACTTCAGAAAGTATATGAAACCATCCTTGGCAATCCCCTCGACAAAAGAAATTTCAGGAGAAAAATGCTGGGAAAAAAAATGGTGACGGCACTGGATGAAAAACAGGAGGATGTCCCGCACAAAAGAGCACAATTATACGCTTTCAACCCCTCCTACACCCAAGACATCCTCTCAACATCAGAAGACGATATCTGAAATGGCTTTCCTCTCTAAGGTAGCCCTCTCAACAGCATCAGACCCGGGCAATCTGCTCGACGGACTTCAGGAAAAACATCCTGAAATGAAGGCGCGTAAGTCTGAAAGAGGTCTGCAGCTCTGGATGGATAACATCAGCCTGGTGCCAACAACCATAACTCCGGTGCACGAGGGATTGGTTATCGCTACGCCTTTCCTGCCATCAACCGATGATCTGCTTTTACATGCTGATATCATTACCCTGATTCAGGAAAGCGATGAGGATGCCATTTTCTCAAGTTCTGAAGGTGTGCTTATTCAATATCCTGACGAACATTACACGGAAGAACGGATGGAGCAATGCTTCCTGTCTGAAACAGAAAAGTTCTTCAACCTGATAAAAAACGAGGAAGACTTCCTGATTCCACTCATCCACCGCCCATTTCATGCAGGCAGTCAAACCCGCTCCCTGTGGTGGAAAAAATTCAGGGCAAGCCACGAATCAGCCATTGATGAACTCATCCACACACTTAGGTTGCTCCAGTACCCCGATATGCCGGAAGCCCCGGCCTTTAAGGTAAATAACGGATCCACTGCTGTGCAAATGGTGGTTTTCGACAACCGGTCAGCAGTCTTATTACCCCCTTGCCCACGGCTCGGTTTTTTTAATAGCACAAAAAAAGACCTGGTCACCATTCCCGGTGCAGAACTGAGAAATATCCTCCCCGCTTCCTGGTTAATGCCGGATGAATACCATTGTCTTGCCCCGGTACTCAGTGAAACCGAGTTCGGAATTCTTATGGCAAAAGCAGCTGAAATAGAAAAGAAATTCAGCTGAATAGTCATCTGAACATTCCTCTCAGACTGGTGTTTGCTAAATACCTATGAGATACGAATCCCTTTCCATTAAGGAAGCAAAAACACAATTTCCCGTAAACCCTCTGATCAGAAATCGTTTCAGCGCAAGAGCCTTCAGTGAAGAACCCATCCCAAGCGATATCCTGATGCGATTGATTGAAGCTGCCGCATGGGCTCCAAGCAGCATGAATGCTCAACCATGGAGATACCTCGCCGCTTACAGAGGGGAAAAGCTCTTCGAAACAATGAAAGACTGTCTTCTGCCGGGCAACAGGGTTTGGGCCGAAAATGCCTCGGTTTTGCTTCTCTCTTATGCCATCACCACTTTCAGTAACGGAAGCTTCAACAGACACGCCCTGTATGATGTTGGCGCAGCAAATGCCAACCTGTTTACTGAAGCAACCTCACTAAACATATACGGACATACCATCGGTGGTTTTGATTATGACCGTACACAGCAGGAATTCGGAATTCTTGCCCCTCAGGAACCCGTTGCCTTTATTGCGCTGGGTTATCTTGGTAATCCGGAAATTCTTGGTGAACCCTTCAGACAGCGTGAATTGACCGAAAGGGTACGCCTCCCCCTGACAGACCTTGTTAAGTTTTCTATTTAATGGCCTCCAAAACACAATCCGGCCTTTGACTTCGGTTGAAATCAATATCTCATTGCCTTTGATACTATTTTTCAAGGCAACATTTAACTTCTGAACGGTCTCTGTTCATGGTCGGCTGAGGAAGCCGACCAACATCGATTTGGCATGATGCTAAACATCCATACGATTTGTCTCAAACATAACCAGGAAAAGAACTTTACCGAACACAAAAAATTACAACCATAGGTGCTGCGTATAAGTTGCCGATGCAACGCTCGCCCGGGGTCTTGTTATAAAAACCTAAATCAATAAAAAAGCCCGCATGAAGCGGGCTTTTTTATTCCTTGTTTTTTTATTGCCTGACACAAGTTGCGGCTTCCATGATTTTCTTTGCCTTTTTAGATTCAAGTTCTACCATGTTAAAATCACGTCCGAAAAATACCTTCATCGCCGTCATGGCATTTCTGGATAGCTTCTCTGCAACAGCAGGAGAAATGTCGTAAATCGGATAATAATTTGTTAACTCCACATTTTCATTGGCCTTGCCTACCGGCTGGGCCTCCTCTCTGGCGGTTAGTATTACAAAATCTGTTTCACCGATAATCAGAATCAGAGAATCTCCTTTCATGATTTTCTCTTTCCTGATGTCGGCATAGGTTAATTCCAATCCAAGTGAAAATTGACCATTATCATTATTCAGCCAGAACTGCACCAGTCGGGAAATTGAAACCATCATTTTCTTCTGGCCCTTTTCATTAAAAGCATAGTCGCATTTCTGTGCCTGCAAACTCATGGCGACAGTTAAAAGAACCATTAGAGCGAAAAATTTCTTCATGCTTGAAATTGTTGATGGGCCAAAAATAACAATTAAACAATAGCATAAAAAAGGCCTGTCCCATAAAGGACAGGCCTGAAGAGAAAAGTAACGAACCCCTGTATCAGTAGTATCTCATTCGGATGACACCCGCAAGTTCTTTGCTGAGTCGAATAACCTGTCGGGTATAACCATACTCATTGTCATACCATACGTAAAGCACAACATTCTTTCCGTCTTTTGATACAATAGTTGCCGGACTATCAACGATAGATGCGCAAGGATTACCAACAAGATCGGTTGAAACAAGCTCATTGCTGAAAGAATATTGAATCTGCTCTACCAAATCCCCCTTCAAAGCAGCATCCTTAAGCAGCGCATTCACATTGTCTTTGTCGCTGGCCTTATTTACAGTGAGACTAAGAATAGCAAGGGAAACATCCGGTGTTGGGACACGAACTGCATTTCCGGTAAGCTTTCCGCCGAGCTGCGGTAAAACCTTGGCCACAGCCTTGTCTGCACCGGTTTCAGTGATAACGAGATTCAAGGCAGCAGAGCGGCCGCGACGGTACTTTTTATGGTAGTTATCGAGCAGGTTCTGGTCGTTTGTATAGGAATGGATGGTTTCAATATGACCGCGCTCGATGCCCAGCCCCTCTTCAATGACCTTCAACACCGGAACGATGGCGTTCGTGGTACAGCTGGCTGCAGAGAAAATCGTCTCAGAATCTGAATATTGTCCGTTGTTTACACCATAAACAATATTGGGAATGTCTCCTTTGCCGGGTGCGGTAAGCAGAACTTTGGAAATGCCCTTTGCTTTGAGATGTCTTGCAAGACCTTCCCTGTCGCGGGCGACACCGGTATTATCAATCAAAAGGGCATCCTGAATTCCGTAAGCTGTGTAATCAACATCTTCCGGTTGGTTTGCAGAAATCATGTGAATACGGTGACCGTTTACAATCAGGCATTTATTTTCGAAATCTTCCACCACAGTTCCGGGAAAAGGACCATGAACAGAATCAACACGAAGCAGTTCTGCACGTTTGGTCAGATCCTCATCTGAACCTCCTCGGGTAACAATAGCACGAAGCCTCAACTGCTCTCCTTTTCCGGCCTGAGAGATGAGCTCTCTGGCAGCAAGGCGACCAATACGGCCGAAGCCATACAAGACAACATCTTTAGGAGCAAATGAAGAGCCTGAGTGACCGACGAAATCTGCCAGCTTTTGGCGAACAAACTCGTTGATGGTAATTCCACTGCCCCTTTCCTGAAGCCACTCTGCACCAAGCCTGCCTATATCAATTCTGGCAGGAGCAATCTGTTCAATAGACTCAATAGCCCTGGCTAACTTGAGGGTGTCTTGAACATTGATAGCTTGTTTTACAATGTTGTGTGCGTAGAGATGGAAATTCAAAATTTCACTTGCACTTCTGTCAACCAATTGATTACGGAAAATAATCAGCTCAACGGATTTGTCGAACCACAAGTGGCCGATGACGTGAATCAGCTCCACCGCCGCTTTTTCATCTTTGATCCAGTCTTGCAACTGAACCTCATAATCATTTCTGGTCAATACGTTACTCATAGAATGTCGTTTTGGGGTTATTCGGGGCG
>JBIIMV010000026.1:0-9134 GCA_044337805.1 Bacteroidia bacterium | reverse complement strand
AAAATCATGATAGAAGGTGCAGGGACAAAGAATGACCGGAACACCTTCTCAGCCCTTGATGGGGCAGACGACCAGGGAGCGGGGCTTCGGGTAGTTGCGGAAAACCGGAACCAAGTCGGGAAAACATCACTGGCACTGTTAAGCGACATGCAGTATGAATTTGTAAGTAAAAACTTTACCCCTGTTGAACGCTACCGAAATGTAGAGTTTGAGCGCGACTGGAACAGGGCGAATGCAGAAATAGTCAGCAGACAACATTTGCTATCATTCTCCGCCGGACTGAGAGGCAAGGGGTCACGTGAACTGCGCTACAGACTCAGCAGCTTCAGCGAGCAGGAGCGTTACAATGGCATACAGCACATGTTAAGCGGAAATTTCACCGACAGTATCTGGACCATACAAGGAAAGACGAGCTACCTGCAGAGCAGAGGAAGCGAGGAGAACAGCTCCTTTCTCAGACAGCGTTATACCATAAAAAGACGCCTTTTAAAAAAGTGGCAAGCCGGATTATGGGGTGATCAGGACCGCAGCGAGATACGCATTCCGACGAGCGATGCCATCAATCCGCGCAGCTTTCATTTCGTTGAATGGGCAGGATTTGCAGGCAGTGCCGACACAAGCGGAAACAGTGCAGAGGCAAGGTACACACAGCGCTACGACTGGCTTAGCGACGGAAAGAGCTTCAGACAGGCCACCTTTGGAGAGAGCTATCAAATAAGCGGAGCTATCAGAGAAAATCCAAAACATCAATTTCGCAGCACCCTGACATACCGAAAGATGACCGTGCAAGACAGTGTACTGAGCAGGCAGCAGCCGGAGGAAACAGTATTAGGAAGGATTGAATACGGCACACGCATATTGCGCGGCGCCATCAGCACCCAGAGCTTTTATGAAATAGGAACCGGGCAAGAAGTACGCAAGGAATATGTGTTTTTAGAAGTAGCACCCGGGCAAGGAAGCTACACCTGGAAAGACTACAACAACAATGGCGTGAAAGAACTGAATGAATTTGAGGTATCGGTTTTTAATGATCAGGCCAGGTATATTAAAGTATTTACACCCACGAATCAATTTGTCAGAACCTACAACAATCAGTTCAGTGAGGTATTGAATCTATCTGCACCGGCGAAGTGGAGCTCAAAGGGAAATAAATGGCAAAAGCTGATTGCCAGATTCAATAATCAGACCGCCTATCGTTTAGAAAGAAAGACGAGTGATTTACCGGCGGTTGAAGCCTTTAATCCCTTCAGACAACCCACGAACGACAGCAATCTGGTGAGCCAAAATACCGCCTTGAGGAACACGGTCTTTTTTAATCGCTCCAATCCGGTTATTGGAATAGACTATACCTTACAGGACAACAGGAACAGAAATCTCTTGGTTAACGGCAATGAAAGCCGAAGAATAAAAAGCCATACCGGCAAACTCAGGTGGAATCTGGTAAAAAGTATTTTGTTGAATGGCGAATACAGCACCGGAGAGCGAAGCAGTGGCTCAGTATTTTTCAGTAACCGGAATTACAACATCATATTCAGAGAATGGGAACCCAGGCTCACCTGGCAACCGGGAGTAGCATTTAAGATGAGCATCAGTTATCGAAACAGCATCAAAAGCGACATGAGCAGCGATAGTTTAATTCGTAACCTGAGTGATAATATAGGAATAGACATTCGATACAACGAAGTGAGCAAAGGCTCGTTTCAGGCGAGATTTAATATGATACAGATGCGCTTTAACGGAGATCCGAATTCGCCATTAGGTTTTGAGATGCTCGAAGGATTGTTACCCGGGCGGAACTATGTATGGAATCTCACCTGGCAGCGCACCCTGGTCAACAATATGCAATTAAACCTAAGCTATGATGGACGCAAATCAGGCGAAGGCAAAATCATTCACACGGGAGGTTTGCAGGTGAGGGCGTTTTTTTAGTCTTTGTTTAAAATTCTCTCATAGATAATTCCATTTTTTTGATGCGTGTTATAAAGAGAATTAATATTATTAAACTGATCAATCGTTTTGCAAGTGGCATGTATATCATCAGACTCCTTGAGTCCTATGGTAAAGAGTATGTTCAGAAAATGATATCGGGGAGGGAGTGAAGGATGATTGCATATCCCCTCAAAACAAAAACCTTGCGCTCAGGTAATAATTTCTTCCGTCGCCGGGTAAGATGCCGGGGCCGGGATACCCGCCTGCTCTGCGTGTGGCGTACTTCTCATTCAAGGCATTGTTCACACCGGCACTGATTCTCAGAAAACGATAAGGTTCATAGCCTAAAGACAGATCGAGGGTTTGGTATCCTTCCAGAAGTCCGATTGTTGCGGTGGCATTGGGGGCCTCGGTGTTAGCGGCATCAGTAAAGAACTTACCGGTCATACTGTATTGTGCATCAAGGGTTAAATTTTTATACCATAACTGGGTACCAAAACGATGAATATAGCGTGGGGCATATTCCACCCGGTTGCCTTTAAGATTCTTCTCTTCGATCACATTATTTTTTACTGAGCTCACTGTGAAATCGCCATAGCGTGCATCAATAAAACTCATGGAAGCATAGATTCTGGTTCCTGCATTCAGGGAAGGTAAGGCTGCCTGAAGAGGATCTGATTCAAGGTATAATTCTATTCCTTGTGAAACGGTAGAACCTACATTGGTTCTGAATTGATAAATCAGTCCGGCATCATCTTTCAGGGGCAAAGTACCCACCCGATTTTGGTAATTGATGTAGAAGAGTCCGGCATCGAAGCGCAGGCAGTTGCCGAGTTTACCGCGAAGACCTGCATCGGCCGTATAACCGCGACTGTCTTTAAGATCAGGGTCAACCACATCGGTAGTAGCGGGTGGAGTTAACTCAGAAAATGTGACTGCACGATAGGCCTGCGACCAGTTTCCGTAAACCTGAATACCGGGCAGGATATCACCCTGAATGGCGGCTCCTGCCAGTAAAAATCCGCGGTTACGCTGATCTTCATTTAACAAGACCTCACCTTTAGAACCATAAGACAAGCGACCGGCGATGCGATTTTGAATGATTTCGTATCGAACACCGGGTATCAGCCTCCATTTGCCGAGTTGAAAAGATTGTTCTGCAAAGGCAGCGAAGTTTTGGGTATTGAGATTCAGATTACGACCAAAGAAAGGCGGATCGGTAGCCGCATGAGCAGGGTCGGGCTGCAAATCAAGATTAAACTCAGAACCCTGATCTCCTCTTCCACTGCCTCTGCGTGAGGTATAGCCTGAAAAATATCTCCATCCTGCCGCCAGCGTATGCACCTGCGCCCCTGTTTTCCATTGTTGTAAATAACGCAATTCAGCGCCTGCATTTTCATAACGGTCCCGATCTATCTGACGATTCGATAGTGCGCCGCTAACTGAAGAAGCACTGTCTGCAAATTGTATGGAACGTGTGGTGCCAATGCTATTTCTTTCACCCACCAGGGCAAAGGCTTTCAATTGCAGAGAAGAAGAGGCAGAAGGGCGATACATCAACTCCAGAGAAGGAACATACCAGGGAATACTGAACCAGTTTCTGGAGCGGGAACTTGCTTGGTGGTTAAGTCCATATTGTGCGTCTGAAAGTCCGCCTGCCTGCTGCGCCTCGCTGTACAACAAGGAATGTGCAGTGGCAACAGAAAACTTTTTGCTGAAACGATGACGCACCATGGCATAAGCGTTATGCACCAGATACTTACTGTTCTCCCTCCAGCCATCAGCGCGGCGGTAGTTGTAAAAGGTGTAGTATTCTGTTTTTCCCACTTTACCTCCAAGGCCGGTATAAGAAGAAATCATACCATACGAGCCTATGGTATTCTTGAGTTCCACGCCGATTTTACGCGTTGTATCGGGCTCTTTAATGGCATAATTAAGAACACCTCCGAACTGCGGGCCAAACTGAAGACTGGCAGAGCCGCGAATAAACTGAATCTGCTGAACGGCATCCAGGGGCGGATTGTAATAGGCTTCGGGATAACCAAAGGGATCAGCACTCACATCAGCACCATCTTGTCTGACATTCAATTCCCAGCTACGGTTTGGGCTTAATCCTCTTGTAGCAACTCCAATTTGCAGACCGCTTCCATCATTTTCCCAGATATGCAGTCCGGGAATTTTTGCCATGACCTGCCTTACATTATTGGTAGAGAGATTCGCATTGCTCTGACCCAAATGAATCACCTGGGTCTTCTTGCCATCAAAGAGTGCATTCAGAGTACCGTTTTGGAGAGGAATAAGCGAAAAAGTATTTTTTTGTGACTCAATATTAATGAGGTGCAGGGTTTTGATGCTGTCGTTCCCGATGAGGTTAAACAGCACAGAATCTCCCGGTTCAGGGCGAACAAGCAACAAAGCGGCGAGGAGAAAAACGTTCATTATTTAGAATCATTTTAAATAGGATGCAAACATAGAAGGTGAAGAAAGACGCAGCTATACCATTTTGAGGGTATTTTTGGCGCATGATCCAAAAAGAGCTTTTGGCGCGAGAGCATGCTATTTTGGTGAAGCAGCTTGCCCGAAGGCATGGCTTCGATTACTGCGGTATTTCCGGGGCGGAGTTTTTACAGGAGGAGGCACCCTCTTTGGAGGCTTGGCTGAAGCGTGGTTATCAGGGCAGCATGACCTGGATGGAGCGGCATTTTGATATGCGACTAGATCCGCGCCTGCTTGTTCCGGGAGCGCGGTCGGTCATTTCATTTCTGATCAATTACAGTCCGAAGCAGGTAAACGAAAAGACATCGGGAAAAGTATCGCGTTATGCCTATGGTGAAGACTATCACAAGGTGATAAAGAAAATGTTGAAGGTTTTTTTTGATGAATTAAAGAAAGAAATCGGCGACATCGGCGGCAGGATATTTGTGGATTCAGCCCCTGTGATGGACAAGGCATGGGCCCGGCGTTCCGGATTAGGGTGGATAGGCAAGCACACGAATCTGATACACAAAAAGGCAGGATCCTGGTTCTTCATCGCAGAGTGCATACTCGATCTGGAGCTTGAACCTGACGGGCCGGTAAAGGATTATTGCGGCACCTGTACGCGGTGTCTGGATGCATGTCCGACCGATGCCCTGATTGCGCCCCAACAAATAGATGCGAGTAAATGCATCTCATACCTTACCATTGAATTGAAAGAGGCCATTCCTGAATGGGCCAAGGGCAAGATGGAAGGTTATGTTTTCGGCTGCGATATTTGCCAGGAGGTATGTCCATGGAACCGCTTTTCAAAGCCCCATACCCATGCTGCGTTCGAGCCATTACAGGCGCATGAAATGACTGAGCAGGAATGGTTTGAAATCACCGAAGATATTTTCAGGGAGAGATTCGGCAGATCTGCCCTCAGCAGAACAGGATTAAAGGGTATGCAGCGGAATTTTCGCTTTATAAAGTGAGCGGGAAAGGCGCACAGTAACGCTTCAGCGTCAAAAAGCTACACCTCGTCAGAAAAGACTTTTTTTGGCAGCAGAGGCAAAAGACTTTTGTCGCAACAAAACCAAAAAACCATGAAGCATCTGTTGTTCATCCTCATTCTTAGCGGTGCCATTACAAGTCATATCTACGCCCAAGGCAACCAAACCATACGAGGCGTGATCATAGACAACCAGCTCAAGGAGCCCCTGATTGGCGCCTCCGTGTATCTTGATGAACAGCGAGACAAAGCCGTTGCCAGCGATCCTGAGGGCAGATTTAAGATTACAGGAGCAGAACCCGGAAGACATACGCTGAACATCAACATGATGGGATATAAGCCGGTCAGCATGCAGGTTATTGTGACCAGCGGCAAAGAAGTGGTGGTAAATATTGAGCTCGACGAGAGCGTCACCAATATGAAAGAAATCACCGTCAGCGCGGCAGGCAACGATAAGGCAAAAGTGAACAATGAGATGAGCACTGTAAGTGCAAGAGGCTTCACCATAGAGGAGACGAGCCGATACGCGGGCAGTAGAAACGACCCATCGCGCATGGCTACAAACTTTGCCGGTGTGAGTGGGGCCAACGATTCAAGGAACGATATCATCATCAGAGGAAATAGTCCGACGGGTCTTTTATGGAGGCTCAACGGGCTCGATATACCCAACCCCAATCACTTCGGATCTATGGGTTCAACGGGAGGTCCGGTAAGTATTTTAAATAACAATGTCTTAGACAATTCAGATTTCATGACCGGCGCTTTTCCTGCCGAATATGCGAATGGCACGAGCGGCGTTTTCGACCTGAAGATGCGCAAGGGCAACGATGAGAAGCATGAGTTCATGGGGCAAATCGGGTTCAACGGATTTGAAGCAGGAGCAGAAGGCCCCATCAGCAAGGCCTCGCGTTCAAGCTATCTGGTAAACTATCGCTATTCAACGCTTGGCTTATTCAGCAAGATAGGTGTAAACTTCGGCACAGGAGCCGCCATACCACAATACCAGGATGTAAGCATGAAAATTGACTTCCCCGGTACAAAGCTCGGTAGTATTTCTGTTTTCGGCATTGGCGGAACCAGTAACATCGCATTGTTAGACAGTGAGAAAGACACCACCCAAACAGATTTGTACACCATCGGTGGCAAGGACACCTGGTTTAATTCCGACATGGGAGTTGCCGGCATAAGCCATACCATCAAGTATTCAGAGAAAACATTTGCAAAGACGAGCATTGGCGCATCAGGCATGCAGACAAGAGTAAAACAAAACGACCTCGACTACAGCAGTGGCAGCACCAATCCTGAATATGGCAATCGCTCATACAATGTGCGGTATTCAGCCATATACAACATCACCACAAAATGGAACGCAGCCAATAGCATAAAAGCAGGATTCGCCTTAGAGCAGCTAAGATTTAGTTTAAAAGACAGCTTATTAGACAAAGATCTGAACCGCTTCATCGACTTAAGAAACGCCCGTGGAAACACCTGGTTTTTCAGAAGCTTTGCGCAATGGCAGCACAAGTTCAGCGACAAACTGATACTGAACACCGGCATAAACTACCAGCAGCTTACACTGAACAACAGTTACAGCATTGAGCCCAGAGGCGGGCTGCGATATATCATCGACGAGAAACAGAGCATTAGCCTTGGCGGAGGCATACACAGCCAGATGCAGAATTTGCTCACCTACTTTGCAGAAACACGTACCGAGGAGGGATATATCAGGACAAACAAAAATCTTGACTTCACCAGAAGCAATCAGGCCGTTGTGGCCTATGACCGCAATCTTGGAAATGACATGCGCATAAAATCTGAAGCCTACTACCAATATCTCTACGATATACCTGTGTTGCAACGCGCTTCTTATTTCTCAGCAATCAATCTGGGAGCAGACTTCGCAACTCCCAATATTGATTCCCTTGTCAACAAGGGAACAGGAGAGAATTACGGAATAGAACTTACCATTGAAAAATTCTATTCGAAAGGTTATTATTTTCTACTGACGGGATCCCTCTTTGAATCTACCTACAAAGGGAGCAATAACATAAAATACAATACTGTTTTCAACGGAAACTATGTGAGCAATGCCCTGTTAGGCAAGGAATGGAAAATAGGCAAAAAGCTAACCTTTAATGCAGATGCAAAAGCAACCATGGCAGGAGGCAAAAGGTACATTCCCATACTCGAGGCAGCATCGGCAAAAGCGGGCGAAGCAGTGCTTGATGAAAGCAGCATATTTGAAAAACGGTATAAAGATTATTTCAGAACTGATGTGAGGTTTGCCATAAGGCTTAACGGGAAACATCTCACACAGGAATTTGCACTCGACATACAGAACGTAAGCAACAACAAAAACATCTTCATGCAGAACTATGATGCCAAGAACGGCAGGGTGGTGACAGAGTACCAGATGGGTTTGTTTATTATCCCGCAATTCCGAATTTTGTTCTAAGCAAATAAATAAAGAAGCTGTTCATTCGATGCAAGGATTAAAAAAATATCTCGATTTCCTCATCGGCATACCATTGGTATCGATTTTTGCGGCATTCTTTACCTCGTTGATTTTACCGGCACCAATAGGAGAAGCTCCATGGCAGACCGCACTTGGAATAGCCTTTGCTTATACTTCAGTAATCTGGCTGGGAAATTATGCACTTGTGAATGTATTCAGGAAGAAATTCCCTGATATAAAACAAAATATTTACCGATGGGTTTGCCAGTTTTTTGCATGCATGAGTTTCACCACGCTGGTGAGTTTTGCCTTTCCCCTCTTTATTCCGGCACTAAAAAAATACTGTGAGGAATATCCCGTTATTTTTATCTCGAACCTGAGCTTCTCGCTTCTGCTCACGTTGATGGTTTCCATTGCCTATGAGATGGCCTACTTTCTGAAAAAATGGAAAGAAAGTATTCTCGAGGTTGAGCGCTACCGGCATGCCAATATTCTTTCACAGTTCGAGAATCTTAAGAACCAGGTGAATCCACATTTTTTATTCAACAGTCTGAATACCCTTACTTCACTGATAGAAGAAAACAAAGACAAGGCTTCAGATTTTGTTCAGCACATGGCAAAAGTATACCGCTACGGCCTGCTCAACAGCGAAAAGAATCTGGTGAGTTTAGAAGAGGAGCTCCAGTTTATTGCATCCTATAATTATCTGCTCAAATGCAGATTTGGAGACAAAATACAGTTTGAGCTTTACATAGACGAAATAGCCAAAGAGAAGCTACTTCCTCCCCTCTCCCTGCAGCTTTTACTTGAGAATGCGGTGAAACACAATGTTATCTCAACTGCTCGTCCTTTAATGATAAAAGTAAAATCGACAGGCGAAGAAGTCTGCATTGAGAACAATATTCAAAGAAAAGACAGTGTTGAACCGGGTACAGGAATCGGACTAAAAAACATTGCTCTGCGCTACCGTCATCTTAGCAACAGGGCACCTGAAATTTATAATGAAGGCCATACCTTCAGAGTATACCTTCCATTGCTGAACGCATGATGAAAGTGGTGATCATAGAAGATGAAGTTGCCGCTGCTTCGAGACTTTATAAATTGGTAAAAAAAGCAGAGCCCGAGGCGCAGTGTGTATTTCAGGCAGACAGCATAGAATCAGCGGCAGAATGGTTCTCTGAGAATAGCGATTATGATTTGGTGTTTATGGACATACAGCTGGCCGACGGACTTAGCTTTGATATTTTTGAACGCGCCAGGGTTGGCGCACCTGTAATTTTC
>JBIIMV010000025.1:0-9165 GCA_044337805.1 Bacteroidia bacterium | reverse complement strand
ACGCGCAATATAACTTCCCTTCTTGGTCGGATCAGGGCTAAGGGTACATCCCGAAGGATTTGGTACCACATTTTCAGCTGCATATCCCGGAACGGAAATTTCAACGGGATTGTCAACACCAATGTAAAACACGTTCATTTTTGTTGGAGAGACAACAAGTGCAGGAGGTGCCACCATATAGCTTGAAGCAAAGGGGTAGTATTTTATTCCACCTGCAGGATCAGTAACCTGTATAACACCGGACCACTTTTGTTCACCTGTTGAACCGGTTCCAACTTTATATTTTCCAACACCTCCCTCAACGGTTAGTTTTTGGCCTGGATTTCCCTTGCTTAAGCGCGGATCTTCTTTTTCACCTTTTGTTGTATCAACAGGACAAACGAAAATGTCAGGGCTACTGGATGAGTTTGAGGCAACCAAAAGAACATCTGCTTTATATTCCTCGCCCTGTATAAGGTAGGAAGATGGTGCAATGACTTTTGCTTCAAGACGATCGAATGTAAAATCAAGACCTTTGATAGAAGCAAGCAGAGTTTGAATAGCATCAGCTTCGGCATTTTTTACTGAGGCTTGAATGGCACTCAGGTTTGTGACAACACCGGCAAGTGGCAGGTGATAAAAGTTGATGATTTCCCATTTGGCGGGAACACCATTTTCAACACCATCAGGAAGTGCGAGGCCCCCATCTATCTTAGACTCCATGTCCTTTTTGACACCGGGAAGAAACTTAGCGTCTCCACCATCAGCAAAAAGTTTTTTCAATGCAGCTTTGTATGCTTCGATTTTGCCCTTAAGCTCAAGAGCAGTAAATTCTCCTGTTTTAGGTGAAGCAGGCTCACTACCGATGAGAATTTCAGTAGGCTTGTCATAATTGTCTTTGGCATTTACAGCAGCCAACTTGGTGGTATCAGCCTGAGCATCTGTTTCGATTTTATCGGTTTCTTTAACAAGATGCTTTTTTAGCTTTTCGATGTATTCAACAAGCTCGGTAGAGAGTTTTTTCACCTGCATAGCTCTGTCGTTGTAAGGCTTGGCTTTTGCAGGATCATCCTTCATTGCTTTTGCCAGATCAGAGTATGTTTTGTTGTTTTTCTTTCCGAAATTGTCGTTGGTTCTTTCCAAACCTTCGTTTACAATAACGAAAGCACTAAGGATGTCTTTGGACACGTTCATTGCCAGAAGAGCAGTGAGTACCAAGTACATCATGCCGATCATCTTCTGTCGTGGGGGTAGTTTACCACCTGCCATTTTTGATGGATCTTAAAAGTTTAACAATCAGAAATGACTAAAATCAGCGGTTGTAATTCATTGCACTCAGCATATTACCATATACGGTGTTGAGCGCTGTGAGATTGGTTGCAAGCCTTCCGATTTCATCCCTGTATCTTGCAGTGTCATCAACTGACTCCTGAAGATTCTTAATCATACCCTCAATTCCGTTGAAGAGCTTAGTAGTTGATTTGAGGTGATCACTTGAGCTTTGCAACTGCAATTCATAGACTGCGTTAAGGGCAGAGAGATTTTTGGAAACCTGTTGAAGCTGCTCCCCATATGCCTGACCATCGATATTGCTGGTAGCCAAATCTGACAGAGATGCTGTAGCTCTCACATAGCTCTGACTTAGCTCACTCATATTTTTGGTTGCTCCCTTTACTTCCGAAACGAAATCCTGGGTTGCCACGCTGGCATCAGCAATGGTATTCATTTTACCTGCCTGCTCGCTAAGACTCTTCATTCCTGCGCCCAAACTCTCAATTAACTCAGGGCCGATTTTGGCTTCCTGAAGCATACGATCGAGTTCCTGAGCAACAGGGTCTTTAGATGGCTTTACAGCTTTGTGATGACCATGGTCACCACCTTCTTCGTCATCATGCATACCACGTAATTCGGGGTAAACAAGACTCCAATCGGTTTCTTCGTGAATAGGTTCAAAGGCAGAAAAGAAGAAGATGATCGCCTCAATGGTTAATCCACCCACAAGCATGGGACCGGCACCGGGCCAGTGCTGGATTTTAAACATGGCGCCAACAATTACAATGGAGGCTCCCCATCCGTAGAGGTAGCCCATAAATTTCTTACCTTTTTTTGACTGGAGGGTTTGAATCAATCCCATGGTGAAGGATGTTTAGTGGTTTTTGATTGGTTTTTTGATTTGATTGCTATCGAAGACAAAGCAAAGAATTATTTTATTGGTTTGCAACATCCATACCCTTTCCTCTTCCAAGGTATGACATAACACAGCGGAAACCAATATAACACTTCGAGGTGTCCTGATATTCGTAAGTTCTGGTACCTACCTGAGTGAAGTAGGAGATATCTTTCCATGAACCTCCTCTGATAACCTTACGCCTGAGAGCGGGTAAGTCACCTTCCTGAGCCTCATACTGGTAATCAGGATTGAGGTCATGAGAGAAGTTGTAGGCTGATTCATCGAATGCGTTATTTGTCCATTCCGCAACGTTGCCGGCCATTTCATAGAGTCCGAAATTATTGGGGTTGTAGGTACCAACCCTCACGGTATGAAAGCCACCATCATCAGTGTAATTGCCGCGCATTGGTTTAAAGTTTGCCAGGAAGCACCCTCTGTTGTTTCTGATATATGGACCGCCCCAGGGATAGGGTGATAAATCTAGTCCGCCACGAGCGGCATATTCCCACTCAGATTCAGTAGGCAGGCGAAAATCCTGTACCATTGGAACATCCTCGTTGTTAAGGAAGCTGTTCAGTAATTGGGTTCTCCAAATACAAAAAGCACGAGCCTGCTTCCAGTTTACACCAACAACCGGGTAGTCATCATAAGCCGGATGCCAAAAATACATATTGGTCATTGGCTCATTGAAAGAATAGGTGAAATCGTGAATCCAGGCAAGAGTATCCGGATAGACAGGGATAACATCTTTTTTAATGAACACAGAGCGGTCTATGAGACCTTGCTGACGATTGTCGCGACGGGCTGCCTCACGTAAATCAATCCAGTAGTATTCGAATTGAAGCTTACGGGTATCGATCTCCTTGCGGCGATAAAATCTCTCGTTTTCAGGCAAAAACATATCGTTCAACGCCTCACGGGCTTCCGGAGATGTCCATTTGAGTTTTTCCTCCCAGTTTACCTGTGGACCGGGGGTGATATCCTCTGAATAAATATCCTGGGTTATCAGGTAAATATCATTCCCTGCTTCGCCGAGAGTTCTGCGGGCAATGGAGTCACGGACCCAGTATACGAATTGACGATATTCATTATTGGTTATCTCAGTTTCATCCATGTAGAACGCCTGAACAGAGACTGACCTGTTTTGAGAGGTCTGTGCAAAAGGAACATCAGCATCGCTGGGGCCCATTTGGAAACTCCCCATAGGAATGTAGAGCATTCCAAACGGATCAAGGTCGTACCATTCCTGACGGTTTTGCACGCCGATCAGCTGGCCGTTCCCTTCATTGCTGCAGGAAGACAGGGCAAGCCCGACAAGAGCAATGATTGCAAAAAGAAGCTTCTTCATTTTTTTGTTTTGAGGTTGAACCGGGTTTACAGTAAAAACGTTGTCAGAAAACAAATTATTGTCAACTTATTCATTCCTGTGATCATTGGCCGGGCGAACATCATTTGGTATGTAAGAGGCCTTGAACGGCAGAACTGTAAATAAGGTTACCAATTCGGGTAGATTTTTTTAAAGGAAGCGCACATTGCGGTACCTGGTAATCTTTGGCTTGGGGAAAATATCGTAACAGAAGCCAAGCATCAACTCATGGGAACCACTGCTGTGGTTGCGAAGAGCAGAGGTGGTAATATCATAGGAGTAACCCACCCTGTAATTTCCTTTTCCGTTGGCAAGTGTTCCTTGGTATCCGAGCATTGGTACGATGGCATCCTGAAGTCTGTAGGACAAGCCTCCCCATAGCATATTGTTCCATAAAACATTGACATTCACATCAACCTGTGTTGTTGCAACATCTGATTTTAACCAGAAATTTGGCCTGAGTGTCAACTGATCATTAAGTTGATGTTCATATCCGCCAAATACATAATAATGCCTTGCAAGGGTGTAGGCAAAGTTTGTTCCGGAAAGTTTTCCTGCATTTAGATGAGTGGAGGAAATACCAAAGTTCAATTTGCCCGGGATATGGTAATGAAGACCGAAACCTAAATCAAGCACATTGTCTGAAATATTGCTGGCAGGGATAAGAGCATCCTGGGTTGGATCATCAATGGCAACCCAGTTCCCGTTGATAGACTTATTCAGCATACCAAACTCGAGCCCAATGCCGAGATTTCCGGGACCGAGGTTCATTCTGTATGCTCCAGAAACCTTGGCAAATAGAGTTTTGTCAAAACCGAGATTGTCCTGAACAACTGTGAGGCCGACGCCTACAGGCTTTTGGTCCCCGAATTTAAGCGGAGATTCCACCGTAAACAAGGTTGTGCTTGGTCTTCCGGGAAGACCGACCCACTGCTGGCGATTCATCAGAGTTCCACAGAGAAACTCATTGCTTCCCGCATAGCCGGGATTGATCATGAGCCTTGTGTAGGGATTCTGACTGAATTGAGGATCCTGCTGGGCATTGGAGAACCCTGCGATCATCAGCAGCGCTGCGGTAAATAGCTTCTTCATATTGAAGTTTTTCTTTGCTTTTGTATGGGTTTGAATCCCATTTAGGGAATCAGCGGGTAAAGAAAGAAAGATTTTTTTATCTTTCCAAATCTTTTTAACAATTGACTGTTAAACTAATTTTTGAAACGTCTGCCACCAACGATCGGGCATACCCTGAGAAGTGGCATAAAGGTAATCCTGATAGGAGCATGCCACCAGGTGATGACGCTCGTAGCGGGCCCGTTTATCCGGAGGATAAGGGACCTGCATCCACCAGCGGTCGGTTTTCTGACTTTTAAAGAAAATGATTTCGTGGCTGGAGTTCAGCAGTGAAACACGGTATTTAAGAAAATCGGGGCTTTGCTCGGAAGGAATTTCCCCCCAACGAAGATTAAATCCTTCTATAAATGACCAAATCATCTGAGCCGCCAGCATCACAGAAGTATCATTTTCTGAATTTAAGTACAGGGCATCAAAAATGCCGAACACACTTACTTTATCGCTCGCACCGGCGTATTTACTAAGCTGACAGATTTCATCTGCAGCAAGACCATTTGGGGAGCACCCCGGAACACCCGGCACCTCGGCGCTCTTGATGGCCTTGAAGTCAATGGCGACAATGTCGGCACTTCTTAGGACCGGTTCAACTGATTCAACCCGGCCTCTTACCTCACCAAGACGATAGGCATCAAAAAACAGCTTTTCCATCAGTTTAAGCACATCCGGGTCAACAAGAAATGACTGGTAAGCAATCTGAGAAAGGTTGAACAGGTAATTTGGCTGATGAAGAATAATACCGCTGATGAATGACTTTGAGGGAGGGTCTGAAGGATTTTCACCCAGATCAATCATGGAGTCAACAGATGCAAGGTTGACCATTTGTTCAAGCTGCTCAAAAGCCAAATACGCTCCATAGGTAAGATCATGAGACCCTCCAAGCATGATGATGGTCCATCCTTTTTTTAGCATGAAAGCCAAAACAGATGAAAGCGCAAAATGGGTATCTTTTAATTCAAAACCGGGCAGGATATTACCCAAATCGACCATGAGCGGCATTTCGGGATGCACGAAAAGTCTGAACAATCTTGAGCGAATTAAATCCGGGCTCAAATCACCTTCCGATTCAGGGTTTCGCCCTCTGTCTTCCATGATTCCGACAAAGGCAATACCTCTTGCACCCGGAGGCAGCTCAGGCAAAATATCCGGCGAATGAATAATCTTCGAGAAAAATTGATTCAAATGATAGGACTTTTCAAGGCCGGCAAGAATAGGATCCGGCGGCCTGAGAAATTCCCTTATGTCTTCAAAAGTTTTCAGGTGGAGAAATTATGGTTTCTTTGGCTTTGCAGCGGACTTCTTTGCAGCCGGCTTTTTGGCGGCTGTTTTTTTGGCTGATTTGGCCGGAGCCTTAGATGCCGATGGTTTTGAGCTTTCACGCGATTTTTTGGCGGAAGGCACATCCTGAGCATCAACGAGTTTTTTCACATCGGCATACTCCATTTTTTCCCATTCGACACCCTTTGGAATTCTGACATTCAGCTTACCAAAAGCGATAAAAGGTCCCCAGCGGCCTTTAATAATTTTCAAATTTTCATCCTCAGCAAAAACCTTCAAAAGACGCTCCTGGTCTCGTTTTCTTCGCGCCAGCACCAATTCAATAGCTCTTTCTGCAGTGATGGTATTTGGATCATCTGTTTTATCAAGACTGGCAAAGAGAGAACCATTTTTTACATATGGTCCGAATCGCCCCTCCCCGACAATGAGATCATGACTTTCGAAAACGCCGATATTGCGCGGAAGCCGGAATAATTCGAGTGCCTCATCAAGCGAGATAGACTCAATCCGCTGATTCTTCTTGAGGTTCGCAAAGCGGGGCTTCTCCTCTCCTTCTGAACCGCCTATTTGAACCAGCGGTCCAAATCGTCCGATTCTAACAACCACTGGCTTTCCGGAAACAGGATCGGTACCAAGATTTCTCTCCCCTGAAGCTCTGTCTGAGGTTTCAAGGGTTTGCTCGACATGAACTTTAAATGGTTTGTAGAAATCATCAATCATCCTTGGCCACATTAGTTTACCCTCCGCAATTTCATCAAACTCCTTCTCAACATTGGCTGTAAAGTTGTAATCCATGATCTCATCAAAATGAGATTTCAGAAAATCAGTCACGACCATACCGATGTCGGTTGGAAATAGTTTTGACCGCTCAGCACCAAAATTCATGGTTTCAGTTTTGCTGCTAATGACTTTATCGCTATTCAAGACAAAAACCCTGAAGACCTTTTTATCGCCATCACGATCTTCCTTCACCACATAGTTGCGTTTCTGAATGGTAGAAATGGTAGGTGCATAGGTAGATGGCCTGCCTATACCGAGCTCTTCCAGTTTTTTAACCAAACTGGCCTCCGTATACCTGGCCGGATGGTAGGTGAATTTTTCGGTTGCTCTACATTCATTCAGACCAAGCTCATCATTTAATTTCACGGCCGGCAACAAGGATGAATGGCTATCGTCGTTTTGTCCGGGCTCCTCGTCGGTTGATTCCAGATATAATTTCAGAAAACCATCAAATCTAATCACCTCACCATTGGCAACAAACTTCTCTTCCCCTCGATTATGTTTTATGGTGATAGTGGTTTTTTCAAGTTTGGCATCGGCCATCTGGGAAGCCATGGTGCGCTTCCAGATAAGTTCATAAAGACGTTGCTCCTGAGCATCACCTTCGATTCTGGGATTTTGCAGGTATGTAGGACGAATGGCCTCATGGGCCTCCTGAGCTGACTTATTTTTAGTTTTAAACTGACGCTTCTGATGATACTGGGGGCCGAATTCACGGCTTATCACTTCAGTGGCTGCTTCAAGAGCGAAATCTGATAGATTCACTGAATCTGTTCGCATATAGGTAATCTTTCCGGACTCATACAGGCGCTGCGCAACAGCCATCGTCTGAGATACTGAAAAACTGAGCTTTCTGGAAGCCTCCTGTTGAAGCGTAGACGTTGTAAAAGGTGGAGCAGGCGATTTCTTGGCTGGACTCACAACAAGATCACTAACATGGAAGTCAGAGGTCTTCATTCTTTCGAGTAAATCATTGACCTTCACGACCTCTGAGAGTCGGGTGCTAAGCTCTGCCTTAAGTTGTTCACCCGAGGGCGTGAGAAAAACCGCGACAACTTTGAAATATGCTTCAGACCTGAAGCTTTGCACCTCACGTTCCCTTTCAACAATCAGCCTCACAGCAACGGATTGAACCCGTCCGGCAGAGAGTGAAGGCTTGACCTTTTTCCAAAGAACCGGGGATAACTCAAAGCCCACCAACCTGTCCAGAATACGTCTGGCCTGTTGAGCATTAACGAGATTAATATCAATTGTTCTGGGATTTTTAATCGCCTTCTGAATCGCCTCTTTGGTAATTTCATGAAAGACAATTCGGCGCGTTCTGCCTTGATCGAGATTCAAGGTTTCAGCAAGGTGCCACGAAATGGCCTCTCCCTCACGGTCCTCATCGGTTGCAAGCCAGACAATTTCAGCACCCTTACATAACTTCCGAAGTTCGTCGACCACCTTCTTTTTATCTTCAGACACCTCATATTCAGGTAAGTAATTTTTTTCTGTGGAAATTCCCAGTCCTTTTTTCACCAGGTCTCTGACATGACCAAAACTGGATTTTACCAGATAGTCTTTACCCAGAAACCCTTCAATGGTTTTTGCCTTCGCAGGGGACTCCACGATAACAAGATTCTTTGACATATACCCGCTCTTTGGCCGGCAAAGAAAACGTCAAGCAGCGCGGTTTTTCTATTCCACCGGCATCTTTTTTTTTATAACATTGATAATCAATTAATTAAAACAAAAAGCCAAAAAGTGTCAATTTGTCAGCCTTTCTCCCCGAATTCCTAACTTTGTACCAGCAAAAACATGATGGAAAAAGAGAAGATAATGATGGAGGACGGACTTCAGGGAAGCTCCTTGCCTCCAAATGGCAGAGGTAACAGGAAGCTTTTTTTGGAGAGCTATGGTTGTCAGATGAATTTTTCAGACAGCGAGATTGTTGCCTCCATTCTTCAGAAGGAAGGCTTCGGCACCACCCGAAATCCTGAAGAAGCAGATTTGATCTTTATTAATACCTGTGCCATCAGAGAAAATGCTGAGCAAAGAGTGAGGCAAAGACTACAGGATTTTAAGAAATTCAAAAAGGCCAGACCCGGGATGCTGGTTGGCGTTCTTGGCTGCATGGCCGAAAGACTAAAGTCAAAATTTCTGGAAGAAGAGAAATTAGTTGATTTGGTGGTGGGTCCGGATGCATACCGCGATTTACCTAAGGTCATTCAGGAGGCCTCCGATGGGAGGAAAACGGTAAACGTTATTCTCAGCAAAGAAGAGACCTATGCAGACATTACCCCTGTGCGCCTGGGAAGCAATGGAGTAACGGCCTTCATCAGCATCACCAGAGGATGCGATAACATGTGCTCATTCTGCGTGGTGCCATTTACACGAGGCAGAGAAAGAAGCCGCGACCCTGAAACGATTGTAAAAGAAGCCAAGGATCTATTTGAACAAGGATACAGAGAAGTAACCCTAT
>JBIIMV010000023.1:0-9217 GCA_044337805.1 Bacteroidia bacterium | reverse complement strand
GTGTGGCCCCGAAATACTCGGGCTTAACCCTCGACTCATCAATACCTCTGTTCATCAGGTAACTCTTTACCGACTGCGCTCTGTCTTTTGACAATGCCATGGTAAAACTATCGTTACCCTCTGATGCTGAAACGTGCGCCTCAATGCTAATATTCCATTCGGGATGTGATTTCAATAAAGCGCTGAAATCATCCAGCACCACATAGCTCTCGCTTAGAATGACATCTTTCCCCGCTTCAAATACCAACTTCTTTTCAATCTGATCAATGGCGAATTTTGCCTCTGTGCTGACTTCCGGACAACCATTGGTGGCAGGTGAACCGGGGGTCTGAGGACATTTATCCAGTCTGTCAAATACCCCGTCCTTGTCGCTGTCTGTATCCGGACACCCAAGGCTCTCTGGTTTGCCGGGTTCCTCCGGACATTTATCTTCCTGATCAGGTACCCCATCCGAATCCTTGTCGTTGGGGCAGCCTTTGTTTTCTTTACTGCCGAAATTATCCGGACAGGCATCCTCGCTGTTTTTTATCCCGTCTCCATCATTATCCGGACAGCCGCTGAATTCGACGGTGCCGGCTTCGTCAGGACATAAATCATTGCTGTCCTCGATGCCGTCGTTATCCTTGTCAGGACAGCCCTTGAACTTCAGAACACCCGGGTAATCCGGACATTTATCAAGTTTGTCAATGACGCCGTCCCCGTCTTTGTCAGGACAGCCCTGAAATTTTGTAGTTCCAAATTCATCTGGGCATTGATCCTGACTATCAGGTATTTTATCACCATCCTTATCAGGGCAACCTTTTAAATCAGGAGGCCCTGCCTGTCTCGGGCATTTGTCGTCCTGATCCATCACCCCGTCTTCATCTTCGTCATCACGATAGGGGTCTTTACCAAACCGTAGATTGATTCCAAACCTGAAGTCAGCCGACCTGGCAGCCTGAGGCCAAATTAAACCCGGTAGATTGTCCGTGATTAAAAAGAACTGAGAACCTTTCCAGGTATTTAGCGATATTCCAAGTCCTACTCTGGAGTAATCTTTGTTAAATCCGGACCAGCTAACCGAAGCGTGCAGCATCCGCAAAAGATGCATGTTCATTGATAGTGCAAAGCCCGGAACTAACTTGTTATTGAAAATTTCAGAATAGAAGAGAACGGCCGGATTAAACATCTCATTCAGCTCGTAACTGCCGCCCAGATATATCCTTGGAATGAGGTTGGTCCTGTACTCCTTACTCAGTGTATCAATCCTGAAATCATTGAATAGTGAATCAATGGTGCGGTTGGCGGCATCGTTGACGCTGGTACTGTCGTTTATTAATGACCTGATGTCGGTACCCGTGAAGGTGTAAACGGTGCCCGGATTTGCAGTCTGGTGTGTTCTTAAATAACTTTTCCAGTTAATACCGCCAATGTCAACCGCGCTGGCTGAAACAACCAGTTTTTCATTGACTTTATAGCTTGCTCCCAGGTCAAATGCAAAACCGGTGTTGTTTCGGCTGAAGGCGTAGTCTTTGAAATTGAACTGTTTGCCAAGTGATCCGGGTATCACACCTGCCGTGTTTATTTCTACATCTGATCTGCCGCTCAAATCAAAAGTCCTGGGATCAGTCAGCAATCTTACTTCGCTGCGGGCAGTATGAATGTTCTCCATACCGTAGAGATACTTCAGCTTTAAACCTAGCGTAATTTTTCTGTTTATCCTTTGAATGACATGGGCTGAATAATCTCTGTAGTGGCTAAAATCAAATTCGGGATCAAAAGCAAGCTCTTGCCCGGCGGTGGCCGCATTCCCGTTCCAAAAAAAGCCTATGAAATCTCGCGTGTAACCCAGTCTGAATTGTATGTTTTCACTCGATGATAAATTCACATAGGTCTTCTTAATTCGAAACCCGACACTCAGAATATCGGTCTGGAATTGCATACTTAGGTAGTTCCTGTCTTGCATAACCCCAAGTGCATTGTTGATGTCAAGCACCAGGGAGTCATCGCTCCGTTTGTAAATTAAATCTTTGTATCGAAATCCACTGTTGCTGACTCCCAGATATAAATTACTGAAAACAGGAATCCCAACGTTGATGTTGGTGATCGGCTGTGAAGTGGTATTCGAATACATCGACTGGTTCACAGCATTCATGTGATAAAGGGTCAAGTTAGGCTGTGCCTTAATTGACATATTCGCACCCTGAATATAAAGGCAAACAACAATTAACCAGAATCTCTGATAAAGAAGATACTCAATTGCGCCTTGAAATCTTTTCATACCTCTATTTCGAGGCCGCTCTGATTTTCTTAATTTCACTCTTGATGTATTTTGTATACTTGGTGTTGTTTATAAAAGTGTCTTCCTTGCCGTTATAATATATTTCTGCTATCGGAAAATCGAGAATATCAAGTTCTTCATCTCTTCCTTCTTTGTTTTTGATTTCCGGCACTAACTCGGCTTCTATGGTTAAGTTGTAATTGTTTTTCTCATTTTCCTTGTCAACTTTCTTTCTGAATGTATTAACCTTTACCAAACTCGGCTCGAATCCAAATTGCAATATTTCAATCGTGTATTCCTGATCCTTGAGTAATACAAATGAAAACTTTCCCCCTTTCTCAGTGTAAGCACTATCAACTTTTAGGTTTCCACGGTAAAGTCTTACTACAGCATCTTCTTGTTTTACATCATCGCAGCTTACAATACCTTTTAGCTTGAAAAATCCTTGCTGCTGCTGCTCGGGGGTTTTTTCCTGTGCAAGTGCGTTGCTGCCAAGGGTGCAGATTGCTGCAAACCAAAAAACAAAGGAGTACATTTTCATGCCCGGTATTTTTAGCAATACTAAGCATTTTTATTTTTAATCTGAAAATAGGTATCGTGATTTTTAACCCTGCTCTGGCAATTCCTGTTTTAAGAGGGCGCGTTAAATTCTTACACTTATGCCGGTAAGGAAATTTCTTCCTGCTTGAGGAAAGTAGAAGTTTTCCTGAATTCTCCCCCCACCACTGATGTAGCCGAAACTATACCCATGGCTCTCCCATTGCTGATTGAAAAGGTTGTTCACCATGAAAAAAACGCTCAAATCCTTGAGATTCCTGAAATGCCACCTGTAGGTGCCTCTGAGGTAGAAAATATTCCAGGGCTCGATGGACCTGCTAATGTTTCCTGTATTGTCCAGAAACTGTCTGCCCGCACTTTTAGTGCTCAAATGGAGTTCTGCTCCTGCTGAGGGTTGCCAGGCAATCGATGTAAATCCAATAAAACCGGGCGACAATGCAATGGGGGTATCATACAGTATTTCTTCTTCTTGTAGGCCTGTATCGTAATTGTCGGTATAATTCTCAAACCTCTGAATGCGGTTGCTGCTTAGCATCGCGTTACCGCTGATAATGATAGAAGGAATAATCCGATAGCGGAACTCGGCCTCTATACCCCTGCGGTAACTCTTGCCTGCATTGACCCGGGTGTAGGCGCCAACATCGTTGATTTGTCCGGTTAGAACCAATTGATTCCGGTATTCCATGGCATACAGGTTTATTCCGGCACTCCAAATTCCGGTATTTTTTCTCCATCCCAATTCGTGGTCAAGAAGACTTTCCGGTTTTGGTCGGCTCTCAGGACTAGAGTTGATAAAGTCGTCTCTGACAGGTTCTCGCTGCCCGGTCGCTGCTGAATAATAGAACGTTCCTGCTCTACAAAAATAGCTGAGCCCGGCCTTTGGATTGAAAAATCCATAATTCGCATTCTGTCTGGATGGCCTCAGTTGCTGGTCAAAACCATCAAAGCGATATTGAATAATTCTGTATTGAATATCTCCGTACAACATCAATCCTTTGATAAGTTCATGTTCGATTCTGAAAAATTGATTTGCCTCGTCTTTTCTGGCATCGTTGTAATAGTAAGGGTTCCCGGCACTTACCTGATAGGAGTTCCATAGGGATTCCCCAAAGTGCTCTCCATAGTAACGATTCACCGCACCACCATATATCCACTTGGTTCGGCTTGAATCATGATAAATCAAACTATAAACTGTCCCGAAAAAATGATTGTCTAGCCAACGTTTTCTTGTTAGGTTCCCATATGCAACGATTGATCCTAGAGTGTCTTTTGGAAAAATCCCATAAAGACTATACGTATCGTTTTTTCTATACTCCTCATAATAACCCCTTCCGCGGGTGTAATGAAGGCTCTGGTTCCATTGAAGCCTCCTGCTGAATTGATGCGTAAGATGAAGCTGATAGTGATCTTGTTGGTAGTTGTCAGTCTGATTCTCATAACTGAATGGATTGTAGGTTCTCGATCCTGAATTCAGCAACAATGAAGCATCTTCTTCATCGAGTCCATTTCTCTGTATGTATTGTTCCATGCCTTGCCGGTCACCTGTTAATCTTGACTCAGGTATTCCGTTCCAGCTCTGGTAGGTTGTCTCACGACCAATAAGTACATCTGCATGCACCTGAGTCATCTTGCCATACCATGACAGGGTTCCCATCCCACTGCTGAGATCGCTGAAGGCGCGGTCAATAAACCCCTGGCTGTTTATTTTGGAAACCCTGCCCTCAAAACTGAAATTACCGGGTAAAACGCCTGTGCCAAACTTCAGGTTGGTTCTAATGGTGCCAAAACTGCCTCCTGAAACATTGAGTTCCGAAAATGCTTTTTCAATGGTTCTGTGTGATTGCATATTGATGCTGGCACCAAAAGCGGCTGCCCCATTTGTGGAAGTGCCAACCCCGCGCTGTATTTGTATGTCCGTGAGGGAGGAGGCCAGGTCGGGCAGGTTAACCCAAAACAAACCATGTGATTCTGCATCGTTCATCGGGATGCCGTTCAGGGTGATATTTACTCTTGTGGCATCGCTTCCTCTGACACTGATCCCTGTATAGCCTACTCCGGCACCTGCGTCGCTGGTGAATAATACGCTTGGGACGTCTTGAAGCAATATTGGTAAATCCTGCCCAAGGTTGACTTTTCTCAGGTCAGACGATTTGATGTTCGAAAAGGCAGCCGGAGTTCGGTTCTCTGCTCGTGTGGCGCTGATCACCGCCTCACTCCCTGTAAAAGGAACAGAACGCATGATGAGCTTTTGGTTGGCGCTTGCTCCGGGCTCAATCATCCACCTCAGGGTCTCAAATCCCAACATCCTAACTTCTAAAATCCCACGGCCTTCATCCCTAAAGGTAATTTCTCCTCTACTTCCGCTTATTCCGTATTGGTTGCCATAGCTCCAGCCTGCTCCTTCCAGAAATACTCCGGCTGAATCGCATATCTGTATGCTAATCATGGAACTCCCTTGCGAAAAGGAGTAAAGGCTATGAAACCCTGTAAGGACAAAAACTAGTTTGAGGAGAAATTTTCCCATGTTGAATTGATTTTAACACGGGAAACGCTTCGGTTTACTTTGCTCCCTTCGCCGGCATTACCCGGAGCAGGTTCTTTGGGTATGATCTCAGCAACCGGTTTCCCGGAAGCACCCCGTGCATGATGATTTTCAAACCGCAAAAGAACATTTTTGTTTTGTTTTGTCAAAAATCTATCTGACTTTCCAGAGCTCGTCGATGTATGATTTGCTTGTATAATTATAATTAATTGAATTTCAGATATATAAATTACTTATTTAGAATAATTTCAAATTAGGGCAAATCGTTAATAAATAATAAAATCACATTGAAGTTCTTGTAGTGTTTCTTCTAATTTTGCGGCGGGAAAAAGCTGACCTAACTTTTTATGCCGCGAAACACATCATCCCGCCTGCGCCAAAACCGCTCGCTGTACCTCTCTGCTTTATTGCTCGTTTTTTGTTCTTTTATTTCTTTGAAGGCCTTATCTCAGGCCAACATCGAAGAAGGCGAAAAGCTTTTTAAACAAAACTGCGCTCAGTGTCACTCTGTGGGCACAAACAAAGTCGTCGGCCCCGGCTTACAGGGTGTCGCTGACCGCGTTCCTAAACCCGCTGAAGAATGGTTGCTTAAATGGATAAAAAATTCAACTGCAGTTGTTAAATCCGGCGACGCCTACGCAGTCAAAATTTTTGAACAGTACAATAAATCTGTTATGCCTGCTCAGGCTCTGACAGACGATCAGATAAAAAATGTGCTCGCCTATGTGGCAAATCCCCCTGCAAAAAAGGGTCCGGCCGCCGGCGCACCTGCAGAAGCTACTGCTCCTGCCGATAATTCTCAGGCCACCTTTTTGTTCCTGACCATTCTCATCGTAATTTTCATAATCCTCATCGCAACCCTCGGTGGTGTAAAGAAAAATCTTGAAAGACTTATTCGCGAAAGAGAGGGAAAACCTGAACCTGTTGTTCTACCATGGATGGCAGCTGCCAAGCATTGGGCACGTACCAATAAAAAAGTTGTTGCACTTGGCTTACTGGTGCTCTTCGCAGTTGGTTCTAAAGCAGCCTGGGATGGTATGATGGGTATCGGAGTCTTCGAAGGTTACATGCCTGAACAGCCTATCTTCTTTTCACATAAGATACATGCCGGACAAAACGGTATCTCCTGTCAGTATTGCCACTCCGGTGTTGAGAAGAGTAAGGTATCTAACGTGCCTTCGGCCAATGTCTGTATGAATTGCCACAAAGCTATCCAGGAGGGTACCATCACCGGAAAAGCGGAGATTGCCAAAATCTACAAGGCTCTCGATTATAATCCTGAAACAGGTGTTTATGGTTCTAATCCAAGTCCAATAAAATGGATTAAGGTTCACAATCTTCCTGATCACGTTTATTTTAATCACGCTCAACATGTGACAGTTGGAAAGCAGGAGTGTACAACTTGCCACGGACCAATTGAAAAAATGGATACCGTTTACCAGGCATCACCACTCACCATGGGCTGGTGTATAGACTGCCACAGAAAAACCGAGGTCAAAATGCAAGGCAATCCTTATTATGACGACCTCCATGCCAAGCTGTCTGCTAAATACAAAGGTCAACCTATTACAGTTGACAAAATGGGTGGCATCGAATGTGGCAAATGTCACTATTAATCGGTCCTAAATCATTCAATCTCAAACACTGAAGAAGGCTTAAACATGGCGAATAACAAAAAGTACTGGCAAAGCATTGAAGATCTGAACAATGATCCTTCTCTAATCAAAAGAAGTCAGAATGAGTTCGCAGAAGAAATTCCTCTTGACGCATTTTTGGCTGATCAAAAGGTCGGTACTGCTCAAACACCCAGAAGAGACTTCCTGAAATTCCTCGGATTCTCTGTTTCTGCTGCCGCTCTCGCAGCTTGCGAAGCTCCCGTGAGAAAAACGGTTCCGTATTTGGTTAAACCTGAGGAAATGACCATCGGAATCGCAAACTGGTACGCAAGTACTTTCGATGATGGATACGATTTCTGCAGTGTGCTGGTGAAAACCAGAGAGGGACGCCCCATCAAAATTGAGGGTAATAACAAGTCTTACTTCTCCGCCGGAGCAACCAATGCCAGAACACAGGCATCTCTGCTCTCTCTTTACGATACCGCCAGACAAAATGGTCCGCTCAAAAACACCTCTCCTGTTTCATGGAAAGATGCGGATGCGGAAATAAAAAATAAGCTATCTTCTATCGCTGCAGCAGGAGGGAATATCAGAATACTTACCTCTACCGTCACCAGTCCCGCACTGAATGCTCTCCTTGATGCGTTTGCTGCAAAATACCCGGGCTCTAAGGTGGTGCGTTATGACGCTATTTCTGCTTCTTCTATTCGTGAAGCTTACATGAAACATGCAGGAAAATCCGTGATCCCTGATATGGATTTCTCAAAAGCTTCCGTCATCGTAAGCTTTGGAGCAGATTTCCTGGCAAACTGGATCTCCCCGGTAAGCTTTTCTAAACAATATGGTAAAGGCCGTAAAGTTTCCAAGGCGAATCATGATATGTCCAGACATTACCAGTTTGAGAGTTTACTCTCTCTGACCGGTTCAAATGCGGATATCAGAGTTTCCTGTAAGCCATCTCAAATTGGTGCAGGTGTTCTCGCCCTTTACAACGCCATAGCTTCTAAGGCCGGTCAGCCTGCTCTTTCCGGTAAATCTGTTGCTTTCGATAAAACAATCGCCAAAGCCGCTGATGATCTTTGGAAAAACAAGGGCAAAGGTCTGGTTGTATGTGGTGTGAATGATATCGCAACTCAGGAGCTGATTATCGGCATTAACTCTATGTTGGGTAACTACGGCTCTACTCTTGATCTCGATAATCCGCTTAACCTTCGTCAGGGTTCTGATAAAGAGGTTATTCAGCTCGTAAACGAAATGAAAGCTGGAAGTGTTGCGGCTCTTATTGTCCACAACTGTAACCCGGTATACTCCCTGCCTGCATCTCTCGGCTTTTCAGACGCTCTTAAAAAGGTGCCTTTTTCTGTTGCATTGTCTGAAAAGAAGGATGAAACAGCAACTCTTTGTCAGTTTGTATGTCCTACGAACCACTACCTCGAATCTTGGGGTGATGCTTCTGCAAGGGTGAATTCCTACAATCTCATCCAGCCTGCTATCAATCCTGTATACAATACGCGTCAGGCCGCAGAGTCTCTTATGAGCTGGGCAGGAATCGATGGGTCCTTCCTCAACTATCTTCGCTCTTTCTGGGAGTCTAACATGTTCCCTAAGCAAAACGTGGTGGCCTCCTTTGAGGAATTCTGGACCCGCTGTCTGCACGACGGCGCCTTCGAGTTGCCAAAAAATGCTTCATCATCCTGGTCATCTTCTTCAGATTTGAGTGCTGCTGCTTCAGCAGTCTCTGCCGCCGCTTCCGGTGAATGGGAAATTACCCTGCATGAAATTACCTCTATGGGTAATGGCGCTCAGGCTAACAATCCTTGGTTGCTCGAAATGCCGGACCCGGTTTCTAAAGTCGTTTGGGACAATTACATTGCAATGTCTCCCTCGAAAATGCAAAAGATGGGTCTTCGCATCATTCAGGAAAAGGAAGAACCTTTCTCTTTGGTGGAGTTGACAGTGAATGGCGTAACCGTAAAAGCACCCGTTTTTCCTCAGCCCGGTCAACCGGATGGAACGATCGCTGTTGCTTTCGGATTCGGTCATTCTGCAATTGGTAAGGCTGCTGACGGCATCGGTTCCAACGCGTTTTCTATGCTCTCTGTAAATGGTGAGCAAATTCAAAGTCACAGCAATCGTGTCTCAATAAAGGTGCTCGATGAAACGTATATGCTCGTTTCAACGCAAACACACCACACGCTGATGGGGCGTCACATGGTGAAGGAAACTACTTTGCCTGAATTC
>JBIIMV010000022.1:0-9518 GCA_044337805.1 Bacteroidia bacterium | reverse complement strand
TTGCTGCTGGATTTTAAGCCCGGCGACAAGAAGCAGACCGGAGCGGCATCAGCCCTTCATGCAGTGGCAGAAGCCATCCATCGTCGATCATTGGTGTTGATATTCAGCGACATGCTGGATGCGTCTGAAGATCCGCGGGGTTTATTCAGTGCCTTGCAGCATCTCAGGCACAATGGCCATGAAGTGATTTTATTTCATGTGATGGATTTTCAGCATGAGCGGGATTTTGATTTTGGTCCCGGGATGTATCGCTTCATCGACATGGAGAGCGGGGAGGAGGTGAAATTATTTCCTGGACAGATTCGCGGGCAGTATCATGAGGCCATGCAGAAATATTGCAGCGCCATAAAGCTAAGATGCGGACAATACGGAATAGACTACGTAGAGGCAGATATCAACAAAGGCTTTGCTCAGGTATTATTGCCTTTTTTGATGAAGAGAGCCAACATGACCCGTTAGGGTTTTATGTCCAACACCCGAAAGACCGGAAATAAAGGAGATTCCTGTTTTTCATCGAATGAAAAAACAGGAAAACCTATTCACCTGATTTTCAGAAAAAAATCAATTTTCTTTGGATTTTGTTTTTTATTCAACAGAATTCATATCTTTGCGCTCCGCTAACGCGAAAAGGTTCGGTAGTTCAGCTGGTTAGAATACATGCCTGTCACGCATGGGGTCGCGGGTTCGAGTCCCGTCCGGACCGCCAGTCCCGCTCAAAGCGGGTTTTTTTTTGAATCCATCAGGATTCCTCGGGGTGTAGCGTAGCCCGGTTATCGCGCCTGGTTTGGGACCAGGAGGTCGCAAGTTCGAATCTTGCCACCCCGACATCGTTCTTTTTTTGCCTGTTCCCGGCAGGTTTCTACAGACAGGTTTCGCCTGTCTGTGCTGTTTTCAGTCTTTAGGTCCCGTAGCTCAGCTGGATAGAGCAACTGCCTTCTAAGCAGTAGGTCTTTGGTTCGAATCCAAACGGGATCACTTTTTTTGAGGAACTGCCTCAAGCACATCCTGCCGCTATTACCTTTTTCTCTTTCTTTTTTTAATCAATAATACCCTCTTGAAGCTTCTCTTTTTTTCAATGCTCCCTGCCGCGGGATGGCTTCAGTGTACAGATACTCAACTTTTGAGGTGTTCTTATCTTCTTAATTGGAAACACTCCATATTTTATTCCGACATTCGTTGTTGTCGGATGGCACGGAAAAGGATGCATGGTAACACTTTAAAGCTGATGAGCATCTCCTGTTTGCTCGTTGGGAATGCAATTGCTCAATCGTGGATTCCCATGCCTGATTTTCCCTCTTCCCAACGCGATGATGCGGTAATGTTTAGCATTGGCAACGATACTTATTGCGGCACCGGATTGAGTGCTACGTGGACCACTCTGAGTGATTTTTATAGATTTAACTCAGTAAGCGAAACATGGAGTTCGATAGCGGCATTGCCGGCAGGTGAGGAAAGACAGTATGCAACAGGTTTCTCAGGTTTTGGGAAGGGCTATGTTTTTGGAGGAACCCAAGCAAACAACTATCTGAATGATCTATGGCAATACCAACCACAGAACAATACATGGACAGAAATGGCGCCACTTCCTGCCGTGGGAAGAGGCGGTTCTGCCGGTTTTGTGATTGGTGACACCGCGTATATTATCGGAGGAAAAACAACGACTCAGAATGCCATACATGAAGTATGGGCTTATTCCCTTTCCGGCAATACCTGGACCCGCAAGAACAATTTTCCTTTTGGCAATCGCTGGAGGGCTTCAGCAACGAGTCTGAATCAGCTCGGCTTTCTTGGTTTTGGGAAAGATGAGTTGAATGTAAGTTCAGCTTCGTTTTATTCATACCATCCGGGCAGCGATACCTGGACTTATATCAACGATTTTCCGGGTGCAGGCAGAGCCTATGCAGGCCTCCTGCACACAGATTCTTTGCTTTATGTTTTGTTTGGGTCTGATGATGCAGATGTTTTTTACAAAGATTGCCGGACCCTGCAAGTAAACCAGCAGCAATGGACTTATTTGAATGAACTGCCGGCAGCACCCCGCAGAGGCGGAATGTATTTCACTCATAACAACAACATTTACTACACCACCGGAATTGACAGTAGTTTCAACCGCTTAAAGGAGACCTGGAAGTTGGCACTTCCATTGAGTTTGGGTGAGCAGATGAAATCAGTTATTCGCGTTTATCCCAACCCATCTCAAGGATTGGTGAATCTCATTTTTAATGATCCCATCAGAGCAAAGAGAAAAGTGAAGGTTTATGAATTAAGGGGCGCTTGTGTCTTTTCTGCAGAGTCGGAATGGGATTCCTTGAGCCTTGATCTTTCAAATTTGATGCCCGGCGCGTACATTCTAGAATGTATCATTGAAACCGGAACCGAAACGCATCATTTGTATGATAAGATTTGGATGGTGGAATGATTTGAAGAGGTAAAGGATGTGAGTGATGAGGTGATTTTCTTGAGGGGATATCTATGAAGATAATTGAAATTTTGTAAGTAAGAGGCCTGTGTAGTTGGAGCACGGTCTATTCTTTATCATAAGAACAGGGTGGTTTGGCCGGTTCTATACGGCAGGATGTTTTTGCAAAAGGCCTCTTCCTTCATCACTCCCGGCCGGCAGCTTTAGTTGAATATGTATGAGGCTTGGTTTTGTTGTTTACTTTTTTGAAGGGAGCAGAGTATTTGTTTCAGATTTAAATGTCAACAAAAATCCAAATTGGCCTTATTCACAAAGCATCTGATTTTCCCAGTTTACCGGTATGTTTGAAATACTAAGATGGTGTTTCCGGGATATAGATTTGGTTTAATGCATCGTGTAGGAATTCACCCATAACTTTAATTTTTCAGGCCTGTTCATGGATAAAATTGGCCAAATGAGAATTCAAATATTTGCTATTTTTCACTTATCGGTTTTGTTTTAATATTTGTCTTTTAATTTTTAATTTTTAGCTATTTTGGTATCGATAGACTAAATTCTATATTTGAAAAATATCCATCTGTAGTTAAAGGAAATGCGGAAATTGTATTTTATGGGAGGGCTACTTCTTTCATCTGGTTTTTTGTACGCCCAAGGCAATAACCCGGTAGTTAACTTCAGGTACTTCGGGCACCTGCAAATGGATGCTGAGTATGCACACAACCACCAGACAGGAAGTATTGATCGAATCATTTATGCTAACCTGGGTGAGCAGGATTTTTTTGCTACAGCACAGATAACTGATCGAATTTCATTTTTAGGAGAAACAGTAGTGAGGCCCGATCTCAGGTCGTCTTCCAGCTTTATACCATCTATCGAGCGTTCGCAGCTAAAGTTTGATTATTTCGGTAATCATTCGTTTTTGATTGGTAAATTTCATACCCCCGTGAATTATTGGAACGATATTTACCATCATGGAAGATTATTTTTCCCTGTGATTGATCGTCCTTTATCATTTTCCTATCTGGTTCCGCTTCATACTACAGGTATTCGTTTTCAGGCCCAAAACTTGGGTGATTTGCGCTTTGGATATGATGCTGTATTGGGCAATGGAATTTCCTCTACCGACATCAAGGATGTGGACGTCAATAAATCGGTGACACTTGCTGCGCATGTTCGCCCTGTAGACCGTATGCGCATCGGTGCATCATATTACTACGATTTGGTGAAGGGCAACGTATCCGGTGTGCATAGTGGCCATACAAGCACTACGCATTCCGTCATTGCAGGAAAGTATAAAGGGAATATTGAGTTCCAGTTAATGAGCTTTTCTTTCGCATGGTTTGGAGAGCGCTTTGAGTTTCTGCATGAGTTCTGTTTTAACCGTAATAACTCCGATTCGCTTGGAATAGCTGACAATGGCAGTGCATTTATCTATGCCGGATATCGAGTGAATAAATTTATTCCTTTTATCGTTGCAGATTATGTAGACATCTCAGATCGTGATTTACATGTCAATTCATTGGTAATGGGCAGGCTCGCAGCGGGGTTGCGATATGAATTTAGTCCTTATTGTAATGTAAAAGTACTGTTAGAGCGCTTGGCTGCGGAGGAGTGGTTTTCATGGCAAAACCATACTCACGCCAGCCAACCTCGTATTTATGAACTCAAGGTACAGGTCGCTTATGGTTTCTAGGTTACTGTTAACGCTGGTACTTTCGTTTCACTGGAATTTCAGCATTCCATCCGATGGTTTGTTTTTGAATCAAACTTCGGGTGATGAAGGTTTGGTTATGATAGGCAACAAGACCGGTTTTACCGGCATGAGCTGGAAGCAGGCGAGATCGGTTTTTAAGGGCGAGCGTTTATTCTGGGCAGATGGTACACCGGTTACGGTGGTATTACCAGGTAATGGTCTTTCCTATTCGACTGATGTAGCGAGTAAGGTTTATGGTACGAATCCTTCAGGCATGCAGAAATACTGGCTGTCTTTAGTCTTTCAGGGAAGGGGCAAGCCACCTGTGTTTTTTAATTCGGAAGAAGAAATCATCCTTTACATATCCCAAAACAAGGGAGCTGTAGCATTTGTAACTGCTGTCTCTAAATCCAGGTGCAACGATTTTATTATTTCTCTTAGTGATAAATAAATGCGTTTTTACAAGCGGGTTTCCTTTAGAATTTGGTTTTATTTTTCGCTCGCCTTGACGCTTGTTTTTGGCGGTGCCTCCTATTACTATACCGATCAGCAGCGAAACTTAATTATTGAGTCTAGAGGTCGTGAACTCAAGGAATTTTGCCGGACAATCGCCATTGGTGTTGAGATCTCGCTGGATCTTCAGAATTTTAACAAGCTTCGCAAGGCGGTTGATAATTTTAATGAGCGAGGCAAGGAGTTCGACTTTTTATTGCTCTCTCAGCAGTCAGAATCAGGAGCTGAAACACTTTTTACCCATGTTTCAGCAGATAGTGCTTTTCAACCCGGACAACTTGACAGTAGTCTTTATCTAATACGCTATCAGTCCTATTCCTCACCAACAATGTCGGGGCGTGTTATTTGCGGAATGGCCAAATCGCGTATCGACGAGCAGGTAAGTTCCATTAATCAACCTATTTTGCTCACCTTCCTCCTCATTTTTATGCTTTCCTTTGTCCTGTTCTACTTCCTAGCACAAGGATTGACACGTCCTGTGAGTCGTGCGATTGAGAATGCACATCTCTTAGGGCAGAACAAGTTCAATGACTTCAAAATTTCGAAATTGAGGCGAACAGATGAAATTGGTTTGCTTGAAGATGCCCTTTTCACATTAAGAGGAAGTTTGGTTGAGCAGAGAGAGGCGAATAGCCGGTTAATCAATAATCTGGAGAATGAGGTTTCTCGCCGCACTGCTTCGCTGAATGATGCATTCAAGAAACTCAGCGAGGCACAGGAAATTGCCCGGCTCTCTGCATTCACCTGGAAAGAAGGTCAGAAGGAATGGTCTGTTTCTTCCAACATGAATCAAATTCTATGCATTGAACCCGGAATTGCCATCACTTTCGATCTGCTGAATCAGTATGTGGATGTTGAGTTTCGCTCATTGCTCAGTGATTTATTCGAGAAGGCCAGACATAAACAAGTACAACAATCTGTTAGATTTCGTCCGCCCAATGCTGAGGCTCTCTGGTTAAACATCAATTGCGCATTCAACATTGATAAGGATGTAGGGTATTTTTCAGGTTCTATACAAGACATCACCATCCAGAAAGAGGCAGAGGAGGAAATGTCACGGCTTTCTTTATTGGCTACCAATACCACCAATATGGTAATTTTCACCGACAAGGAAGAGCGTATTACCTGGGTGAATGACAGTGTTGAAAGGCTTACAGGTTATAGCAGGGAAGAATTAATTGGTAAAACCCCCCGCATTTTTCAATCCGAAAAGACAAGGAAAGCCGAGAAGTATAGAATCAGCGAAGCCATTCGACAGCATAAGCCGATAAAGGCAGAGGTTTTGAATAGAGGTAGGTATGGCAATGAATATTGGCTGGAACTATATATACAACCTGTCTTTGACAAGGCAGGTGAACTAAGTGGTTATATGGCTATTGAGATAGATATTACCGAGAGGAAAATTACCGAGGAACGTCTCCGTAATTATGTCACGGAGATAGAGGAAAAGCAATCGATAATTAATTCTATCAATTCGAACCTTGAAAAACTTGTTCAGGAGAAGACTCATGACCTGGAGCAAAGCATGGATCGCTTAAAAAATTCTCAGGATGAACTTGTGCGTAAGGAAAAGATGGCCACCTTGGGGATGCTTGCTGCCGGAATTGCGCATGAGGTGAATACACCTCTTGGTGCGATAAAGGCATCATCAGAGAATCTATTTTATACGCTTGATGAAAATCTGCGTCGTTATTTCGGCCTGCTTGATAACAGCGAAGTGCAGATGGCATTCGAGATATCGGAGCGCGGATCTGTATCTGTCAGGTTAACCACTAAGCAGGAACGTGAAATTGTTCATCGTCTGCAGGCTGAGCTTGAGAAGGTTTATTTACCGGAATATGCCATTGGGTTAGCGCGCACACTTGCTCAGTTGCGTTTCGAAGATACTGCGTCATTACCGGAGGGGTTTTTTAAGCTTGCACCCGAGCGTATGAAGTTGATCATGGAGATGTCTTCATCACTCTTTAGTCTAAAACTCTCCGTCGCAAATATTGAGACAGCAGTGACGCGTGCCAGTAAAATAATCAGGGCGCTGAATGTTTATTCTCACGGCGAAGCATCTGCACCTCATGCACCATTTGACCTAAGAGATAGTTTAAATGCAGTGGCAGACTTACTATCCAATAAGTTAAAGCAGGGGGCTGTTTTTATTAATCATATCCCTGCTGGAACACTTGCTTTGGGTCAGGAAGATGAATTATCCCAGGTGTGGACTAATCTCTTAAACAATGCGCTTCAAGCGAGTAATAATAAATGTAAAATACAGGTTCATGCCTTAGCAGGCTTGGATGGTATGATAAAGGTGCAGGTTGAGAATGATGGTCCGCCTATTCCTCCCGAGATTCTCAATCGCATCTTTGAAGAATTTTTCACAACCAAAAAGAGGGGAGAGGGCACAGGCTTAGGTCTGAGTATTGTCTCAAGAATTATAGAAAGGCATGGGGGAAAAATTTCTTGTAGCAGCCAACCCGGCTCAACTATATTCGAGGTTACTATTCCCGCCGTAAGTGCATAATGAGAATCATTTTATAGTCCAGGGTGGTTTTATGTTGGAAGCATTTGTTTTTTAGTTAACTTTGATTGAGATAGGAGAAAAGGTGCTATGAAAGCCATCATGATTGTTGACGATGAGTTTATCATTCTGGAATCTCTGCGCATGCAGATAAACAGAATCATTGGACCTGATGTTATTCTTGAAACAGCATCCTCTGCAGAGGAGGCCTGCAGGGAGATTGCAGCCATTGCCAGCAAGGGTATTGATTTGCGTATTGTTATTTCAGACTTTAATCTTGACGATGGAAAAGGAACAGAGGTACTCACCTTCGCTCTCAATCTATATCCCGGCATGCGCAAGGTGATTTTGAGTGGTCAGTCCGACAACAAAATGATATCAGAGTTTGATGAAAAATATGGTCTTGATGCATTTATTGGCAAGCCATGGAATTTTGATGAGATTGATCGGCTGGTTCATCGTGCCATAGATTAGTGGCAAAGCCGCACAAGTTTTTTCTTCTGTTTTCTTAAAGATTTTGCGTTGCAGACAGCTTCCTGCCAATAGCTTATTCGTCTGCTTCTTTTTCGGTCTTTTACCTATCATGAAGACTCCAACATCCTTAAGTAACTGGTTTTGTTTTTGTCGAATGAATATGAAGTTTGGTCGATGATGAGATAGTGATAAGCTTCTGAAGTATTGGTTTATTATAAAGTTTCTTTCTTATTCTTCAAACTCAAATTTTTCTTTAAAAAAGTTTTTATTATAATTGTTAAGGCGTTGCTAATTTTCTTTTAACCCATGAAAGCAGCACACATTAGGAATTTTTTGTCCGGACGTATTTTTTATGTCTTGTTTATGCCTTTCATTCATTTCGGCATGTCCGTTTATGCATCAGGAATAACGAATGTTAAGGATGATTCTATTCATACGTTTTACGAAAACAATGTCGATGGTAGCGACTCGCTTGAGACTCAATCTTATTCAGGAAGCATTACGGATTCCCTTTTTTTTCCGTGTTCGCCTTCGAAAATTAACGGTGAAGGAATTCATGCCCGCAAATGGTATTTGAGTGAACCTGTTTCTGACACCTGGTATTATTTTGTTGCTGAACCTTTTGCTGTGTTGGAAATTGGTACCGGGAATCCGGTTTCAGGAAATATCCTGCCTGGCTCCGGGTTTGAATTGTTGGGACCATTTAATGACGCCACTGAGGTATGTAAGATTGTCAATCAGGAAGCAAGTTTTCCTCCCTTGGTATTGGGTCTTGTCAGAAACACTACCATTTATTCATTCCAATTTAAGTTATCCGGCATTTATCTTATTTACACAGGCAAAAAGCCGGACTTTCCTTTGTCGATGAGCTACCGCGCTCCGAGAGGCATCGCAATCTCACCTTCCAGTGCTGAGACAGGTCAATCGTTTCCTATCGTCAGCAAGTCGAATCCGGATAACAAGAATAACATTTCTTCCTTCCAGGGATTACCGGTGAAACAGAGGGAGCATGAACAATTGGGTAATGTTGTCAATCCTTTAGATTCAAGGACACATAAGAAACGCATTACAGCGAGAAATGACACTATTGAAGCTGCGATTCAAAAGAATAAGTCACATTTTGAAGTTAAGTTGAAGGAAGACAACGAAGATTTAAGGATTCGATATGAATATGCGATTCAGCATTTTCCCAAACTTGAGAAGTACCGAAAGAAAAATTTTCGTGTTCGTATCATGCTTGGAATGAACGACGGCTATGTTGATTTATGGTCAGCCTCTGAATTGCTTATCAAATATGGCAGAGCCATTGGTCCTGAGAACATGTCAGATGATTTACCGGATCCGGATATCCGTTTTGAACTCACTCCCGCAGGAACTATAAAGGAGCAATCTAATAGGTGAAGCGACTTTTATACATATTGATTTTTTTGATATCGGCTTTATTGCCTCGCGCAGGTCAATCGCAGAATTTCAATATGGGTAATCTTGGTACTGTGAATAATGCATGTGGAGGTATGTTTTACGATAGCGGAGGTTCGGCAGGGAATTATACCAATAATCAGAACTTAACAGCAACTTTTTGTGCCCCACCGGGGCAATATATCACCTTCGATTTTACCTCCTTCAGCACCGAACTGAATTTTGATTTTCTCTCTATCTACGATGGAAACAGTACGGCAGCCCCACTGATTGGCAGCTACTCAGGAACAACCGGCCCGGGGCTGGTGAGTTCAGCACAGGGAGGTTGTATCACTTTTGTTTTTACCTCTGACGGATTAGTCGCCGGTAACGGTTGGGTAGCTTCTATTTCTTGTTCTACCACTCCACCTTCCACCGGGAATGATTGTACCTCCGCCAGTCCCTTCTGCACCAATAATGTTCTAACTTTTCCAAATAATACCAATCAG
>JBIIMV010000142.1:0-4853 GCA_044337805.1 Bacteroidia bacterium | reverse complement strand
ATTAATGATGCGTGCGTGATATCCCAATGCTTCTGCCTTGTAGGTAAGATAGTAGGGATCAACACCAATACAGTGGCCTCCAACCAATCCCGGGAAGAATTTCAGAAAATTCCATTTTGTTCCTGCAGCTTCAAGAACTTCGTAGGTGTTGATTCCAATGCGGCTGAAAATGATACTCAGTTCGTTCATCAAAGCGATGTTGACGTCACGCTGGGTATTTTCAATAATCTTGGCAGCCTCAGCAACTTTAATTGATGATGCTTTGTGTACACCGGGCTCCACGATGATTTTATAAACATTGGCGATGTTTTCAAGCGACTCATCATCACAACCGGAGACCACTTTGAGGATTTTGGTGATGGTATGTTCTTTGTCACCCGGATTAATTCTTTCAGGAGAATATCCAACTTTGAAATCGTTTCTGAAGCTTAGTCCGGATTCCTGCTCTAATACCGGGATGCAGTCTTCTTCAGTACATCCGGGGTAAACAGTACTTTCATAGACCACATAGTCACCTTTCTTGAGTGCTTTTCCAACCGATTTAGACGCACCGATAAGAGGTTTCAGGTCAGGGAGATTATGTTCGTCAATGGGTGTCGGCACAGCCACAATGAAAAATTTTGCCTCGCGAAGTTTGTCTATTGAGGAGGTAAAAACAATATCACTGTTTTCGAATTCAGAAGACTCCAGTTCGTTACTTGGATCTTTTCCCTGGCGCATCAGCTCGAGTCTTTCTTCATTGATGTCGAAGCCGATTACAGAAATTTTCTTTGCAAAGGCAAGGGCAATGGGCAGGCCAACATAACCGAGTCCGATAACGGCTACTTTGGCTTCTTTATTGATTATCTCTTGGTAGATCATGGTCTGAATGTTTGTTGTCATGATTTTCTTGAAGGTGCTCTCAAAGAGTAGATTCGTTCAATGATATCCACCACTTTGAGTCCTTCAAGTGCATTGGTGGTAATGGTGGTTTTTCCCTTAAGGGTATCCACGACATTTTCGATGATGAAATGATGATTGGCGGCACTTCCTTTGTATTGTCCGTAATCGTTTGCGGGTGATGCCGGAGGGAGCTGGGGCATAGTGTAACCATCAATATGGCAATACTCGACTTCGTTCATGTATTGACCGCCGATTTTTACGCTTCCCTTCTGCCCGATGATGGTGATGCTGCTTTCAAGATTGCTATCCCATACGGCTGTGCTGTAATTGATGCAGCCCATGCCTCCGTTGATAAAACGAAATGAGATAATGCCACTGTCTTCAAATTCCGTTGTTTCAGCATGGATGAAGTCGTGGAATTTCGCCTGTATTTCGGTAATATCTCCGAACAACCAGTACATAATGTCAATGAAGTGAGAAAACTGAGTAAACAGTGTTCCTCCATCGAGATCCTGGCTGCCTTTCCAGCCTCCTGTTTTGTAATAGCGGTTGTCGCGGTTCCAATAGCAGTTTAGCTGAACCATGAAGGTATCACCCAAGATTCCCTGGTCGACAACTTCTTTTATCCAAACGGAAGGCGGACTATATCTGTTCTGCATTACACAGAAAACATTGCGGTGCACCTGAAGGGCTTTGTAGATGATAGACTCGCAATCGGCCTTTGACAGAGCCATCGGCTTCTCGCACACAATATGTTTGCGTGCTTCAAGAGCCATCATAGAATGTCTGGCATGTAAGCCATTGGGTGTACAGATGTTTACAACATCGAATGCAAGACCTGAGTCAAACATTTCTTCTGCGCTTCTGAAATAGGCAACCCCGGATTCATTGAATCCGGTTTCTTCCTGACTTCTTGTGTCGCAGATAGCAATGAGACTTGCTTCAGGGTGGCGGAGAATCATTTCCGCGTGCCTTTTTCCAATGTGGCCTGCGCCTATAACAGCAAATTTGATCATGCGCGCTTAATTTTTGTCACTTTCCCTTCACTTAGTTTGTATTCTTGTTCTGATTCAGGACATTTTGCGATTCCGTTTTGGTCGAACTTCAATTTGTGACCGTATTCGCTCATCCAGCCTGTTTGTCGTGCCGGATTTCCCACCACCAGTGCATAAGCGGGAATATTTTTTGTTACCACGGCTCCTGCTCCAATAAAGGCAAACTCTCCAATATCGTGTCCGCAAACAATGGTGGCGTTAGCGCCAATGGAGGCACCTTTTCCGACATGAGTTTTGGCATACTGCTCGCGGCGGTTTACTGCAGATCGGGGATTTATGACATTCGTGAATACCATGGAAGGTCCCAGAAATACATCATCATCGCAGGTAACTCCGGTGTAAATGGAAACATTGTTCTGAATCTTTACATTTTTACCGAGTATCACCCCCGGTGATATCACGACGTTTTGACCAATGTTGCATCCGTCTCCAATGTTGCAGTTGGGCATGATGTGGGAAAAGTGCCAGATTTTGACGCCTTTTCCAATGTGGCAGCCTTCATCTACGACTGCCGTTGGGTGGGAAAAATAGTCCTGTGACATGGGGATTTTTTCAGGTCTGCAAAGATAATCCAATCCTCGCCATACCAAAACCCAAGTTATTTTTGCTTAAATTGTTGATAATGAAAGTTTTGACTTTAATCCTGCAAGGTTTTCAGCCAAACCCCCAATCCGGTCAGGTGGTCAATTATCCTACTTAATTCGGCAATGGCCACTCTTTCTTGCTGCATGCTGTCGCGATGCCTGATGGTAACTGTTTGGTCTTCAAGACTTTGATGGTCTACAGTGATAGCCAGCGGGGTGCCGATGGCATCCTGTCGGCGGTAGCGCTTTCCAATACTGTCTTTCTCATCGTACATACACATCACATCTGCTCTGAGCAGCTTCCATATTTCACGGGCCTTTTCCGCAAGACCATCTTTTGGAGTGAGAGGAAGTATAGCAACTTTTATCGGCGACAGAACCGGTGGGATGGCCAGAAGAACACGGGAGCTTCCGTCTTCCAGTATTTCTTCGCGGTAAGCCGTTGATAATACCGCCAGAAACATCCTGTCAAGCCCAATGCTGGTCTCGATGACATAGGGCACATAAGATTGATTGAGCTCAGGATCGAAATACTGGAGTTTTTTGCCGGAATATTTTTCGTGGCTTTTCAGGTCGAAATCTGTCCGGCTGTGAATACCTTCCAATTCCTTGAATCCGAAGGGGAAAGCGAACTCGATATCGCAGGCTGCGTTGGCATAATGCGCCAGTTTGATATGGTCATGATAACGATACTGTTCCTGTCCCATTCCCAGTGCGAGGTGCCACTTCATACGTTTTTCTTTCCAGTGTTGATACCATTGCATTTCTTCACCTGGCTTAACAAAAAACTGCATTTCCATCTGTTCAAATTCCCGCATTCTGAAGATAAACTGCCTTGCCACGATTTCGTTTCTGAAGGCCTTGCCTGTTTGAGCTATCCCGAATGGAATTTTCATCCGTCCGGTTTTCATCACGTTGAGGAAATTCACGAAAATTCCTTGCGCGGTTTCAGGTCGTAGATACAGCGTGGATGCTTCTTCTGAAACAGAACCCATCGAGGTACTGAACATGAGATTGAACTGGCGTACGTCGGTCCAGTTCCGGGTTCCTGAAACCGGACATACGATTTCAAGGTCAAGGATTATCTGTTTTACTTCATCGAGATTGCCTTCTTCCATGGCGCTTTTGAAACGCTGATGGATGTCATCTATTTTCTTCTGATTTTCAAGGACCCTGTTATTGGTTTTACGAAACATCGTTTCGTCAAAGGAGGCCCCAAAGCGGTCACTTGCTTTCTGTATTTCTTTTAGAATTTTTGCTTCAATTTTTGCCATGTGCTCTTCAATAAGCACATCGGCGCGGTACCTTTTTTTGGAATCCTTGTTATCAATCAAGGGGTCATTGAAGGCGTCAACATGTCCGGAGGCTTTCCAGGTTGTTGGATGCATGAAAATAGCAGCATCAATCCCCACAATATTTTCATGCATTTGAACCATCGAAGTCCACCACGCCTTGCGAATATTGCTTTTTAGTTCTGCGCCGAGCTGTCCGTAGTCATATACTGAACTGAGCCCATCATAGATTTCACTGCTGGGAAAAACAAAGCCATATTCCTTTGCATGGGAAATGACGTTTTTGAAAATTTCTTCTCCGCTTAATTTTTTGATACTAACTGTACTCATGCTGCAAAACTAATAAACCATTTATTCGATGAAGAAGGTATTTCATTAACATTGTGTCAGATGAATTTGTCCAGGCTTGAGCATATTCTGTTGAATATCACTAGTAAGGGATTTGAAAACGCTGCGATTGAACTCTATCGAATGCAGGCAGAGGAAAATCAGGTTTTGGCTGATTTCCATCGTCTCTTGAATCATGATGCCTCTCGTGTCACACGCATGACGCAAATGAGATTTTTGCCGGTTGCCTTTTTCAAGACACATACGGTGATTCGTCGTGGTTTGTCTGCAGCTGTTGAGTTTTCAAGCAGCACCACCACCGGCTCGCGTCCGGGCCTGCATCCGGTGGCAGACCCTGCTCTTTACGAAGAAGTTTTTTGCCGTATTTTTTCAGAGCGTTACGGTGACCTATCAAAGACTGCTGTCGTGGCTTTGCTTCCCTCGTACATGGAACGCACCGGATCCTCACTGATTTACATGGTTGATCATCTAATCCGTCAATCAGGCAGTGTACACAGTGGTTTTTTTCTTCATAGGTCTGATGAACTTCGCAGTGCCATTGATCAGGCAAAGCATTCGGGTGAAAGGGTTATTTTGTTCGCGGTAACCTTTGCCCTTTTGCAGCTTGCAGAAAGTCAATTTGATTTGAGTGGTGTTCTTGTAATTGAAACAGGGGGAATGAAGGGACGTGGCAAGGAGCTTATCCGCGAGGA
>JBIIMV010000150.1:0-4759 GCA_044337805.1 Bacteroidia bacterium | reverse complement strand
CCCGGATTCTGTTGATTCTGAATATGGAATGACCGAGTTGTTGTCTCAGGCATATTCTTCGGAGAATGGACTGCTGAAAGCTCCAGTATGGATGAAAACCATGGTAAGGGAAACAGGCGATCCATTCAGCATCTCGGAACAGGGCCGGGGCTTACTGAATATCATTGACCTGGCCAATGCCGATAGTTGTGCCTTTATTGCCACTGATGATCTTGTCTCTGTTGGCGATGATGGCTTCCGGATTCTCGGAAGGGCTGATCATAGTGAAATTCGGGGTTGTAATCTCATGCTAAGTGTGTAGCTCCAAGATTTCTAAAGTCTTTCTGAATCTGCCTTTTTGACCCTTAGTTATTCCGGCCTTGCTTTATCTTTTTTGTTGCAAAAACGAACCGATTTCTTTAAGGCTTCGCATGAAGCATCTTCTGCCTCAAGCATTCCTAAATGTCCGCTTTCTTCAAGTACCAAAAGGAGTCCGGCAGCAGTCAACTTCCATAATTCACCGTGAACTGACAAGGGAAGCACTTTATCATCGCTGCCGAGAATAAAGACGATGGGAATAGCTACCTGCTTGATGAATGATACGGAATCAGGGCGGTTTTTCATTCCCATTAGCGCAGCAACGATGCCCCTGTATGAAGTTTTGTTGGCAATATCTCTCAGGAATTCCAGGTGCTCAGGGTGTTGCTCAAGCCGGGCAGGATGGAACAATCCCGGAAGAGCTTCCCGTATGAACACATCCCTCTTGCCCGGAATCAATCTGGCAATTCTGTCTCTGTCGGCTTTCTTTTCTTCAGTGTCTGAAAGTGGTGTTGATTGAAATAGTATCAATCCTTTTAAATGGGCGGTATATTTTTTCGCATAGGCCAGTGCCACATATCCGCCCATAGAGTGGCCTACCATGATGTAACGGCGTAGGTTAAGGTCTTGCATAACCTTATTTACCGCATCTGCCATCAGCTCCATAGAATGTACATAGCCAAAGCAGTCACTTCGTCCATGCCCCGGCAAGTCGATGCAAACAACTTTGTGCCCGGGAGATAATTTTTCTGCCAGTGACTTCCAGATTTCTGAAGATTCCAGAAAGCCATGAAGCAGCACCAGCACTTTCCCCTTTCCTGTGGTTTCGTAGAAAATTTTTCCCTGCCTGAATGCGGAATAAGGCATGGCTTATGCCTTCATGATGATGGCTTCGCGGCCTGCCATAAGTGCCTCTATTTCGTCGGCCTCGATCGGAATATCTGCCATGAGGTTCACAGGACCTTCTTCGGTAACAAGAATATCGTTCTCGAGCCTGATGCCGAGTTTTTCTTCGGGAATATAAATGCCGGGTTCACAAGTGAATACCATGCCGGCTTCGATGGGTCTTTTGAAGTCTCCTACATCATGCACATCTAAACCCAGGAAGTGTGAGGTGCCGTGCATGAAGTATTTTTTATAGAGCGGGGCATCCGGATTTTGAGCTGCAACATCTTCGGCTTTGAGGAGGCCCAGATGAATCAGCTCCTGCTCCATCAGCTTTCCGACTTCTGCATGATATTTTTCGATGGTATTGCCCGGAACCAGCATAAGGGTGGCGGCTTTGAGAACCCTCAGCACTGCATTGTATACCGCTTTCTGTCTTTCTGAAAATTTTCCTCCCACAGGAATGCATCGGGTAAGGTCGGATGCATAGTTCGCATATTCTGCAGCTACATCGAGTAAAATAACATCGCCATCGCGGCATTGTGTATTATTCGCTGTATAGTGAAGCACGCAGGCATTTCCTCCTGAGGCAATGATAGGTCCATAGGCAAATCCTTTTGATCGGTTCCTGACAAATTCATGCAGCAGTTCAGCTTCAATCTCAAATTCCCATACTCCGGGTTTTACAAATCCCAGCAGGCGTTTGAATCCAAGCCCTGTGATGTGGCATGCATGACGCATCAGTGCTACTTCTTCTGCAGACTTTACCGAGCGCAGCCTGTGCATAAGAGGAGCAACACGACGATAGGAGTGAAGGGGGTATTGCTCCTTGCACCATTTGGCAAATCTGGCATCTCTGCTTTCTACTTCCACCACCGCGCGAAGATGTTCGTTGGTGTTCAGGAAAACCTGCTCTGCCTCTGCCATCAAATTTTTAAAAATCTGTGGAAACTGTGAAGTCCAGAAAATACTTGTGATGCCCGATGCTTCCTGAGCCTCTTTCTTAGTGTACTTGTGTCCTTCCCAGACAGCAATATGCTCATTGGTTTCTCTGATAAATAAAACCTCACGCATTTTAGGGTCGCGCGCCGCGGGGAAAACAACCAAAATCGTTTCCTCCTGATCGATACCGCTAAGGTAGAACAGATCACTGTTCTGTTTGAAGCCCATGTGCCCATCGGCATTGGTGGGCATAATGTCGTTTGAGTTGAATACTGCCAGCGAAGAAGCAGGCAGGTTGCCAACGAGTCTGCTTCTGTTCAGGGTGAACAGGCCTTGTGGTATGGATTGATACTTATGCACTTTACAAAATTTAGCACGAATTTAATTAAAAACCTTGATTTCACAGGGTTCACACAGGGTTCAGCCGGCTTGAAAAAAGTTATTGATATTTGCAGCGTGGAACTCAGACGCTCTTATATTAAAATACTCAGGTGGACAGAGTCGTGGGTTGACTGGGCTCAACAAAAGTTGCCGGGCAAGCAATTTCTATTCGGTGCATCGGTGCTTGTCGGATTGAGCACCGGTCTGGCGGCAGTATTTCTCAAGACACTCGTATTCTATATTCACGAGATATTTACTTATAACTACCAGATTCCTTATCAGCAGTTCCTGAAGGTCTTGTTCCCCTGCATGGGAATTCTGCTTACAGTGTATTACGTGCGCAGATTTAACAGAGGAAAGCTGGGGCGCGGGGCAGCAAATATTTTGTTTGCCATAGCCCGTAAAGGCAGTTTACTGCCCCGGGATCAGATGTATTCACATATTTTCAGTAGTGCATTAACCGTGGGTTTTGGCGGAAGTGCCGGACTGGAGGGTCCCATTGTCACAACAGGATCTGCCATAGGAAGCAATTTTGCAAGAACATACCGTTTCCCAATAAAAGACCGCACCTTACTCCTCGCTGCAGGAGCTGCAGGTGGTATTGGTGCTACTTTCAACGCACCCATTGCAGGGGTGCTTTTTGCCTTGGAGGTTCTGCTTGCCGAGGTAAGTATCTCCTACTTTGTACCCATTCTTATTTCTGCGGCCTGCGGGGCACTGGTGAGTAAAATAATTTTGAGAGAGGAGCTTTTACTGACTTTTGAGCTGAGTGCGAATTTTGAATATTCAGATGTTCCCTTTTTTATGATGCTGGGTTTGCTTTGCGGACTCATGTCGGTCTGGTATTCAAGGGTGTTCCCGCGTGTAGAATCTTTTTTTCGAAAATCAAACGTCACTCCATACCGAAAAGCATTCATAGGCGGAATCATTCTGGCTTTTCTTGTAATGTTATTTCCACCTTTGTTTGGCGAAGGCTATTCCTCGATTAAGTCATTGGCAAGGCTTGAACCCATGGAGTTGCTTCAGGGCAGCATTCTGAAGTCTTATATCCGTAAGCCCATACTTGTGTTACTCTTTGTTTTGCTTATTGCACTGGTGAAGGCCGTGGCAACAGGCATTACCATTGGAAGTGGCGGTAATGGAGGGAATTTTGCTCCTTCACTGCTGGTTGGAGCAGCGACCGGGTACTTTTTTTCTTCTCTGGTTAACCTGAGTGGTTTTGCACACTTACAGGTGGTACATTTTACCCTCGTGGGCATGGCAGGAATATTAACCGGGATTTTTCATGCTCCCTTGACGGGCATATTCATTATTGCTGAAATCACGGGTGGATATGAGCTCATGATTCCCCTAATGATGGTAAGTGCCATGAGCTTTGCCATGGTGAAATATCTTGAGCCTTTCTCCATGGAGATGAGGAAAATGGCTGCAAAGGGTCAAATTCCGCAGGATAAGGATAGCAGGCTATTAATAAGCCTGCGTACTTCAGATTTTGTGCGCCCCGTGGAGCAGGTATACCCCGGAACGCCTTTAAGAGATTTGGTTGAGCTCATTTCAAAGGGTAATAACGATTTGTTTGCGGTGGTTGATCACAGGGAGCGTTTCCTCGGAGTACTCAGTATCAATGGGATGCGTGAGGTAATGTTCAAGCCTGAACTCTATGATACTACCGTTGCCAGTGAACTGATGGTAAGGCCCGTGCTTTCTGTGGATATCCAGGATGAAATGACGGCGGTGATGGGAAAATTCGATAAGACCGGATTTGCCAGGCTGCCTGTGATGGAGAAAAAAAAATTCCTCGGTTTCATTTCCCGGCAGGAGGTATTAACCCGATATCGTGAGGTTTTAAAGGATCAAAGCCCCCAAAGCTGATTTTTAAGCATTTTTTTTTGTTCTTTCAGAAATAATTAACTTCGCACCGCGATTGACCGATGGTGTAACTGGCAACACGTCTGGTTTTGGTTCAGAAGAGTCCAGGTTCGAGCCCTGGTCGGTCAACGGACGCCGGCAGTTTAACTGCCGGCTTTTTTATTGCCTTATCAGTTTTATTCTTTGCAGGTTATGTTTATGGAGGATCTCCAGCATGTAAATACCTGCCTTAAGGTCACGGGCCTCAAGGATGGCGGGAATGGCGACTTCGCTCATGCTCCACAGTTTTCTTCCGCTGCTGTCGAATAGGCTTATTCGCTCTGCTTTGTTTTCCCCTTTTATGCTGAGCTTCCATACATCCTGTGAAGGATTCGGAAACAGGAAT
>JBIIMV010000028.1:0-8965 GCA_044337805.1 Bacteroidia bacterium | reverse complement strand
GTGTAGCCTTGTAAAGCGGTAGATCGATAGGGCTCTTGTCTATATAACAGTCGTAATAAAGAGAAAGGTCATTAACAACCCTGGACATTAGCGACCTGGATTTCATAATCTCTATTTCATTCTCCAGAGTATTATCGGCACCAAATATTCCAATATCGCGAAAAGTCGAAAACTCATCAGGGGATTTATTCCCCGATCTGTCTTTTATCAGAATGGTGGCGCTTGCCTCATATAGTTTAGGCGTGTGTTTAAGATATGTAAATGAAATATAAAATGAGAGTGCCAATCCGGCAATAAACCAGGGCCACTTCCTGATATATGACCAGATTAATTCCTGAAAATTAATTTCAATGTTGCCCGGCGGCGATTCAGGATCTAGGTTCGGATTATTTTGTTTCACTATCGAGTCAACAAGCTGATGGAGGTCAGTATTACGGTTGTAATGGATAACAGAATACCGATTTTACTGTTTATGGCACCGGAGTTCCTTTGCGAACGATTGGGCTCAACATAGATAATATCACCTTGCCTGAGGTAACATAAATCCGCTGAATGAAAGATGTCCTGCCTTGTCATGTCGACACGGTAGGTTTTCTTTTGTCCGTTGAAGTTTCTTATGAGTAAAATATTGTTTCGAAGGGCAGTGATATTTAAGTCTCCTGCCATCCCAAGTGCTTCTACAAAACTTATTTTTCCTGACGGAACGAGAAATGACCCCGGGCTTTTTACATCGCCAAGAACGGTTACTCGGTAGTTTGTTATATTTATGTTTATCAGGGGTTCCTTAAGATACACCTTTAGTTTTTCCTTTAAAAGCTGAGCGGCTTCTTCTTTTTTAAGGTTGGCAAGGGCAATGGTTCCTATAACAGGAAATTCGATATTGCCTTTGGAATCAATGGTATAACCTCCTGTGGCATCCTCACCTACTGACTTCCCATCCCCACTTTTCCCGCTAAACGGGTTGAACAAATCGAACAATTCCTGATTAGGCGCTGAAACATGAATGGAGAGGTGATCATTGGCCTGCAAAACAGGATCGAAATTTGGGAACCCTCCTTGTGTATCGTTTTGAAAATATGCAGAAGATTTTCTCGATACACAAGAGCCGAAAAATATCATGACACTGATAGTAAGCAGTGTAAGATATAGGCTCATTTTATTGAAAACCATGATTGCGAAGATACAAATGTATTGGCCTTTTCAGGCACTTCTCTTTTTTCTCACCAGAATAACATAAATAGCTTTGAAGAAAAAACGCAGGTCAGTTGTGTAGGGCCTTCGTAATTTTTCTTCAAGGTACTCCCTTTCAGCTTGCTGCACACTTAATAAGTCGCTTTTCATATCCAGAGATACATAAGGCGGGATACATCCCGGTTTATGTTTTAGTCTCAGTTTAACCAGATCTTCGGGAATGTCTTGTAAATATCTTTCTCCAACCGGACGTATGCCCACAAGTTTCATCTCTCCTTTAAGAATGTTCCAAAGCTGGGGGATTTCATCCAGCCAGTATTTTCGGAAGAAGCGCCCCCAAGGGGTTAGCCGGAAGTCATTTGCAGGCTTTCCAGTTTGGCTGTATCCGTTTTTGCTCAATACGTAATCATGTAAAAACTCCGAATAGGGATGCATGGTCCGAAATTTATATACGATAAAAGTTTTACCGTTTTTACCAGCACGTGGCATTCCATAAATCAATCCATAACTTGGCTTAGAACTTTTGACCCTTGGTCTGCCTTTTTTAACAACAAAAAATATTTTGCTGCCAATCTCCTGATACTCCAGAATTTCAAATCCGCAATACACCAACCTTCCTAATACCTCGGCTTTTGAGAGCATTCGGTTCTTACCCTTCGTGATATTAAAATATACTTCTTTGATGTATGGGGTTTTGGGACAAACCCGGTGTATGATGAAGTCCCATATCTTGAAGAAAAATGCAAGTATTCCGCCTGATTTAGCCTCTATGGCGAGGCTTCTTGCTGCATAGGATTCAAATGAGCCTGCAAAAATTCCCCCTTTCTCCAGATTCCTGGCTATTCCCCGAAAAAACCGATTGATATACCTCAGATCATTGATTCTTGGTTCTAAAATCATGGCTTTGGCCTGAAGATTTAAGGAATCTATGTCCTCCAGCTTCTCGGTTTTAACAACAAAGGTAAACTTGTCATCTACATCAATAAACTTACCGAGAAAGCGAGTTGCTTCGCTGCTGGGTATTTCAATGACGGGCTCTTGAATTTGGTGCTGCAGATTCACGGACCCTTGGTACGCTAAGAGCGACATGATGGTTGCGTTTTTCTTAATTTCTCCTTAATTTTTTTTACTTCACTTTTCTGAGGCCTGATGTTCTTTATCAGCTTGCACCGGGTTATTCATAAATGTCAGTTAACAGGACATTTGCAGATGAATTTTGATTACATCGAAGGGCGTATTGTAACCCTTGGTAATCAAAATTGCATTCAAATTTTTGGCTTCTACGATAGGCTCCCGCAATTATTGGGTATTCTGCTTGGCAATCAGGGATTAATTGATACCCCAAAACTGATATTGTATATCAGTCCATCATAGCCCAACTCTTCATATCTCGATGTCAAATCAAATGTAACCTGTTGGTAAACGTGTCTGACTCTGGTGATGTCTAAGAACAATCTGAGATTGTCACTTAACTTAAATGTTGGCACCAACGATGCAGTTGCATTCATCATCAACCCGGAAAGATTTGCATTCTTACTGGTTAAAATGGAAAGTCCGGGACCTCCGTATATGAACACAGTAAAGTTTCTGGTAAATTCTCTGAATCGCAGTAATTGCCCTGTGTTTACCGCGCCCTGAATGGTAAACCTGGTGTAGTTGGAGGTAAACGGCAGGCTGCTCCCATCTTTCGCATTGGAAATTCTGTCATAAGCCAATGTTGGGCGCATTCCGAAATATTCGTTGAACATCAGTTTATAGCTGAGTGCAGTGTGGAAAAGCCCGAAGGTTCCAGAACGGTAGCCTGTTGCAAAAGGCTTTACAGAGTTGGAGGAGCCTAACTGAAATTCAAAGGCATGTGCTCCGGGCGTCTGCGCGAGAATTCTTCCCGGTAGAAGAGTTAGCACAAATAAAAATGAAACAACACCAACAAAATTCCTGACCATTGGGGGGGGTATAATTCGTTCAATAATAGCAAAGGTACGAGTTTTTAGTAATATACTACGATACTTTATTTGTTTACTTAATGCAACTCTTGGTGCCCATAAATTTAACGGCATTTTATATCGGTTTGTCGCCAAATGTTGAAGCTTAAACTAAAAAATGTGGTTATGTATAAAGACTAAAAAAAATAAAAGGTGGCCACTTGATCCGGAAAATCGGCAAAGAGGTGGGCGTTATTGTAGGTGGCAGAGTTTGTTAATTTTGTGCCTTCGTTAAGTGAATTCAGAAATAATGAAAAAAAGATTCAAAAACTTCTTGATGGCCCTTTCGGCGGGAATGTGTTTTTTTGCCGGTTTTTCGGCACGTTCGCAACAATTTTTTCTGCACGCTGAGTACCGAAATGACTGGTACGGCAGCGGATACCCGATGAGCAGTGATATTCCGGGTTACCCCTCTGTCACGCTTCAGGCACAATCGGAGGCAGATCAGTTTGTGATAGAGTCAGATAACAGCTTCAATAAATGGAGAAAATTCCCTGCTTCTGAATCAAATTTTGATGCTCCGGAAAACTATGCATGGTTTGGTGGATCTTCAGTTACCGATAACTTCCTGATTGACTCAACTGTTGTTAATCATCATTATACCACACGAATTAAAAACACAGGATATTCTTCGACCCAGGCAATTATCATGCATACCACGAATGCTCCGGTTGAATTCTCCTCCTCTTTACCTGTTACGCAGCAACCTTCAGCCGGCATGGTGTCTGCTTTTGTCCCGGTTCAGGTTAGTATTACACTCGCCGGTCCGCGATCTCCAGAAGAAAAAGCTTACTTGAGATTTACAACGGATGCCTGGCTTACATCGGCATGGAAACAGGTTTCTTTTCCTGTTCCGTCTGCCACATCCGGTACCGCGGTAATTCCAGCTCAGGCTGCCGGCACTGATGTAGAATATTATGTTTTTACTACCACTCTGGACTCAACAGCTCTGTCTGTAGTCAATGATATTGACCTGGTAACTCTTCGTTTTGCTACCAATGGTGGCATAAACTATTCATATACCGTAGGCGCCGCTCCTGCCGCCATGTGTGCTCTGGTTTTTAATCTCGACATGAGCGGGCAGTCGATTTCACCTAACGGTGTATTTCTCGCACACAGTCTGAATGGCTTTGTTCTTTCTACGCCAATGACCGCTCTTGGTAACAATGTTTATTCCGACACGCTCATGGTGGATACCACTCAGGTGGTAGAATATATTTTTGTTAATGGTTCAGGTACCTCTGCACAGTATGAATTGGTTCCCGCTGCCTGTGGAACTCCCAATGGACTCGGTGGGTTTAACAGAGTTGCCGCAGTACCCAACCAGACCTCGTTTCAATTGCCTGTTGTTTGTTTCTCTTCCTGTGTTGCAGCTTGTACACCTGTATTTTCTCAGGTTGTTTTCAGGGTCGATATGAGTCAGCAAAATATTGCTCCTTCAGGTGTTTTTCTTTCCGGATCTTTTAACGGATGGAGCCCTTCAGCAAATCCGATGATTTCTTTAGGTAATGGTGTTTACGTTGACACTCTTTTGCTTGATACCACGCTTTCCGTTGAATATAAATTTCTCAATGGTAGTTCTTTTGCGGGCTCTGAGAGTGTTTCTTCCTTCTGTGGCGTGCCTGATGGCTTTGGAGGTTTTAGCAGACAGATTCAGGTTCCCGGCCAGAATTTTACACTTCCTCTTGTTTGTTTTAATCTATGTACTCCTTGTCCTCAGCCTTTTCTTGTGCCCGTTGTTTTCAGCGTTAATATGTCAGGTACCAATATCGGCCCCGGGGGAGTTCATCTTGCCGGTACCTTTAATAACTTTTCAAGGCTTGCCAACCCTATGTCTCTTGTTGGTAATGGTGTCTATGTAGATACCCTTCAACTAGATACTTCCGCTGTACATTATTATAAATTTCTCAACGATACTAATAATTTGGCCTGGGAAAGTGTTCCTTCTAACTGTGGTTATGCCTTCGGGCTTGGCAACGACAACCGGCGATTATTTGTTCCGGAAACACCATCAGTTCTTCCTGTTGTGTGTTTTGGTCTGTGCGACAATAGTTGTGCTCCGGCTCCCCAGGTTTTGGTGCCGGTGGTTTTTAGTGTAAACATGAGTCAGCAAATTGTATCTCCTTCAGGAGTTTTTCTTGCCGGCACTTTTAATTCTTTCAGTACAACTTCAGATCCCATGACAGATATCGGGAATGGCATTTTCGTTGATACCGTTCTTCTGGATACCAGTGCGGTGGTGCAATACAAATTTGTTAATGGAGCCGCAGCCAATGCTGTATTTGAAAATGTGCCATCTTCCTGTGGTCAGGTTGATGGAGGGGGAATCATCAATCGGCAGATTTCGGTTCCGGATAATGGTGGAGTTTTACCTGTTGTGTGTTTTGGAGAATGTATAAATTGCATACAACCTGCTTTGGTAGATATTGTTCTTCGTGTCAATATGAGTGGCACCACTGTCGCTCCTCAGGGGGTTCACCTTGCAGGCTCTTTCAATAATTGGAGTGCTACCGCCAACCCCATGACTCCTGTGGGCAATGGAATTTATGTCGATACACTTACGCTCGATACTTCCGCAATTATTCAATATAAGTTCCTTAACGGAAATAATTTTGTTGTTGAAGAACAGGTTCCACAATCTTGCGGTGTTCCCAACGGACTTGGCGGATTTAATCGTTTTCTTGCCGTGCCTCAGCAGGACTCTGTTCTCGCTCCGGTTTGCTTTTCCTCATGCGTTAATTGCCCTCCTGCTCCTCTTGTAAATGTGACTTTCCGGGTCAATATGAGTCTTACTCCGGTATCACCCGATGGCCTTCATCTCGTAGGTAGTTTTAATGGGTTTAATCCTACGGCTACTCCGATGGTTTCAGCAGGAGGCGGTATTTATGAGGTTACTCTGGCGCTTGATACCACCAGCACCATTATTTATAAATTCAATAATGGAATATTATATACCACGGAGGAACTTGTTCCTGCCTCATGCGGTGTGCCGGGCACTTTTGGTGGTTACGACCGTCAGCTGAGGATTCCTGAACAGGATACCATTCTTTCAGTTGTATGTTATGGTCAGTGTGTAGATTGTATTCTTCCTGTGAATGTGGACGTAACGTTTCGTGTTGATCTGGGAAGCACCCAGGCAGATGCAGCAGGCGTTTTTCTTGCCGGAACGTTCAATGGATGGAGCACATCAGCAAATGCTATGGTAAATACCTCTGCCAATATCTGGGAGGCAACAATATCTCTGGATACCACACAAATTGTTCAATACAAATTCGTGAATGGTAACACCTCAGCCGGCTATGAAATTGTTCCTTCAGCCTGCGGCAGCGTTGGTGGGGGAGGAGTTATTAACCGCCAGATTGCGGTTCCCCAGAGTGCTTCCACCTTGTCTTTGGTTTGCTTCGGATCGTGCACTTCCTGCGTACTACCTGTGCTGGTCGATGTGGTTTTCAGGGTAAATATGAGCCTGCAGTCAGTTTCTCCAACAGGTGTCTTCCTGGCCGGGTCTTTCAATGGTTTTAGTACTTCTGCAAATCAGATGACTGCGCTTGGAAATGGTATCTATGTAGATACACTTTCTCTGGATACAACTCAGCTTGTTCAGTATAAGTTTGTGAACGGCACGGGAGGTGCAGCAATATTCGAAAGCGTTCCGTCTTCCTGTGGTGTTATTGGTGGCGGTGGTATTCTAAACAGGCAGGTTGCTGTTCCCTCAGCAAATGCTGTTCTTCCAGTTGTTTGTTTTGGTGAATGTCAGGATTGCATACTTCCGGTTTTTACAGATGTGACCTTCAGGGTTAATATGTCTACGGTTCAGATTTCATCTCAGGGTGTTCACCTGGCAGGAACCTTTAATAATTTCTCAACGGCTCAAACACCCATGAATCCTGTTGGCGGCGGCGTTTATGAAGTTACACTGAGTCTTGATACAACATTGAACGTTCAGTATAAGTTCGTAAATGGCAGTGGTTCTTCTGCCATATTTGAGCAACCCGTTTCTGCATGCGGTGTGCCTGATGGTTTCGGAGGCTTCAATCGAAGCTTCAATATTCCGGCAACAGCTACAACACTTCCAACAGTATGTTTCAATGAATGTGTCGATTGCGTTCCCGTGGGCATCAATCAGGTTGTCAGTTCATCCGGTACTCTGTTTCCCAATCCTGCCGAAACAATGATCAGAGCAAGTATTCCGGGAAAGATTCCTGCGTTTGCATTTGTTATCAGCTCAGCGGGTCAGCAAATTGAAATTTCTTTTTCGGAGAAAGGATCCGGCTACTTTGCTGCAGATGTCTCTCATCTTGCTTCAGGCTTATATTTCCTGATGGTTGCAGATACCGGTGGAGACAGAATTTTCAGCGGTAGTTTTATCAAGAAATAAACCATTCGATTAAAATTAGCCCTGTAATGAACAGGGCTAATTTGTTTTTTATTGGCTGACAGCCCGGAGAATATTAAATTTGTGAATCTATGCACAGAACACATCATTGCGGAGAATTAAGGTTATCTGAAAAAGGAAAGCAAGTGACCCTGAGTGGCTGGGTTCACAGGGTTAGGAATCTTGGGGCCATGACTTTTGTTGATCTTCGCGATCGATATGGAATAACGCAGTTAACTCACGACGCCGGAACCCCTGAGCATCTCCAAGATGTCCTTCGTCAGTGTGGAAGAGAGTATGTAATCAAAGTAACCGGAGTTGTCTGTGAAAGGGAGAGCAAGAATGCTAAACTTCCCACAGGGGAGATAGAGATTGCCGTTCGGGAAATTGTTATCCTGAATGAGGCCAAAACCCCTCCTTTCACCATCGAGGATGAAACAGACGGTGGTGATGAGCTCAGGATGAAATATCGCTACCTCGATATCAGACGTTCTATTGTAAGAGACAATCTTATTCTCAGGCATCAATTAGCAAGAGCAACTCGAAATTATTTGGATGAACAGGGCTTTATTGAAGTCGAGACTCCTGTGCTGATAAAATCTACGCCTGAAGGGGCAAGAGATTTTGTTGTGCCATCAAGAATGAACCCCGGGCAGTTTTATGCCTTGCCTCAAAGTCCGCAAACATTCAAGCAACTGCTTATGGTTGCCGGGATTGATAAATATTATCAATTGGTGAAGTGTTTCCGTGATGAAGATCTGCGCGCCGACAGACAGCCTGAATTTACCCAGATTGACTGTGAAATGAGTTTCGTGGAGCAGGAAGATATACTGATGAATTTTGAAGGCCTGGTGAGGCATCTATTTAAAGCAGTAAAGAATATTGAATTAAACGCATTCCCGCGAATGTCATACGCAGATGCCATGAAATATTATGGCAACGATAAACCCGATCTTCGTTTTGGTATGAAGATTTGTGAAATAGGGTCTTTGGTAAAGGGATGTGGATTTAAGTTGTTTGATGATGCTGCTTTGGTAGCCGGAATTGTAGTGCCGGGCGCAGCTGAATACACCCGCAAGCAATTGGATGAACTAACCGAATGGGTTAAGAGGCCGCAGATAGGTGCGGGTGGATTGATATACGTAAGATTACAATCAGACGGAAGTATTAAATCTTCAGTCGATAAATTCTACGACGAAGCAGCACTCCGCAAATGGGCAGATCTCATGCAGGCTTCCGCAGGAGATTTGATTCTTATCCTTGCCGGTTCAGAGATAAAAACCAGAAAAGCGCTATCAGAGTTGCGTCTCGAAATGGGCACGAGACTTGGCCTAAGAGATAAGACTCAGTTTTCCTGTCTATGGGTAACTGATTTTCCTCTGCTGGAATTTAACGAGGAAGAGGGTCGCTGGTTTGC